>SLQI01000026.1 GCA_007131535.1 Balneolales bacterium
CCGGTGATCACCTGCCCGTTGCTGTAGGACTGGTCCAGTCCGTCTATGATGGCCGCTTTGTGATGCAACAATGTGCCGGATTGCGCTCCGTGATCCAGAAATTCACCGAACTCCAAAAGCTCATCGAAGATATCTTCACTTAATCCGCCGGCGATTCCAACATCTCCGATTACCCCGCGTGTCTGGATACCGGCATTATATAAATCCTCCAGGGTGTTTTTGTAATTCCATCGCGAAATACCCATCGTGTTTACATTGATATCATGTTGAGCCCGATTGAGTACTTCCATAATTTGGGTTTCCACTCCGGCTTGCGGACTGAAGTAGAGCTCGATATAAACGTCATCCACCCAAAAAGCCGTCGGGTTTACCACTACTTTCTGATCTCCGAAACGCGCTTCATTTTCATCGGGATGACGACCGCTGCTACCCCACATCTGTTCAAACTCAGTCATATATCCGCCGGCCAGTGCCGGATCCTGGAACTCGATCATGTTTTGGTATTGATCGTATGTACCGGCGTCTGTGGTATTCCATGAGCTAACCACCAGCCAGATATCCTCGGGATCGCCTCCGTGATAGTCAAATATGGCAATCTTATTATGCATGATACCCCGCTCACGCTGCCCATCGGGGTTGGACTGAATAACCGGTATCTGATTATCTTCCAGGCGCTGACGGTTTTCATCAGCAGGGTTGGATAGATCTTCATCCATAATTACACGAACCTGAACACCACGGTTTCTATGGGCATCGATCAGAGCGTCAGTTACATCACTTCCTGTGTTTTGGCTGAGGTTATAAAATGTGACATCAATCGACTCCTCAGCATTTTCGATACGATCAATATAATGATCCGCAAAGTTGTAATCGCCTGTAGCGGTTTCATCAATAGCCAGATTTTCATCGATCGAGCCATTAAAGTACACATTGATTTCTTGGGTAGCTTCTTCCGGAGAGGCCGTTGAAACAATGAGATTTCCGGTGTTGTTGATTTCGCCGTCAATTTCCGATCGCACTTGAGCGTGATAGATGGTTGCCGGCTCCAACCCATCAACGGTAATTTCATGGTCAGTGGTTAATTCATCGGAGGAAACCTCTCCGAGATCGTAATCACCCGGAGCCGTGCCGTAAATGACTTCGGAAGTCCCTTCTGCTGAAGTTTCCCAGCTAAAAGTTATCGATGTGGATGTTGCAGAAGATTCATAAGGCGCAGCTGAAATGATAAGCGTGCCAAGGTCAGCGGAGGTACGCGGAATGATTTGTGATGTACCCATAAAATGCCCGGCTACTCCGCTGATATTTATAGCCTCCGACGGAATGGAAAGCCCGGGCAGTTCAGAGTCGCCGTCTATACGTAACTCACCCGTTCCGGTCGGGTCTGTAATAGTATAATTCGATTCTCCGGAAAAAGATCCGGTTGCTTCAAATTCGACTTGGTTTATTTGGATGAGCTGTGCCTGATGGTCATCGGTGTTGAGATCCTGGATGGTGATAACTTCCGGGGCTATCTCCCGGTGTCCTTCAGGGTAAACTGAAAAATCATCTTCACCAGCGTTGATTTGCTCCAGTCCTCTGAAATCTGAACGCTCTCCGGTAACCACTACCGAGTCTCCGGGAGAGGCTTCAGCCGTACCCGGAAAAATGGCAATGGCAGCCGTTTCATCCTGAATGTAAGATGGACCACCAAGTTCATCCGCAACGGTAACCCATCCTGTTACCGTTACTTGTTGTTCGTGTGGCGCGTTACGTGCCTCTTCAATACTAATAATATCCTGTGTAGTTTGAGCATGTCCGCTAGCATAGGAACATAGTAGTATTAAAAAACCTGTTACTGTAGTAAAAATAAGTCGTAAACTCATATATGTTTAAAAGTTGGTCAGAAAGATTGTAGTTTAGTTTAAAGTAAAATGAAAAAGCATGTAATAAAACAGATAATTCCGTGTGAGCGGTTTAATTGGCTATCGAAGTTCAACCTGAATTTGGAGATGGGCATTCGTTATACGGAATGTGATGCTCTGCCGGGTTAAGCAATGAGTGTAAGGCCTGAAAGAATACCTTTATTTATACTGAAATAATTTAAAGTGATAACATCAAATTGTTAATGAGGGTTTAGCAGGGTATTGTCAGTTTGCTGCAAATTTAAAATAATGTATATTTCCATAACACTGATTTAGGCCAATAGATGCTTGAACAGTTTAGAATTGATTCAGGAATAATTAATTATTTATAGCGAATGTTCCTTGAAACTAAGGGTTACATTTCGGGTTATTAGGAACTGCTTTCAAAAATATTGGTATACGTGATTCAATCGATACGAAGTCTTTTATTCTGCCTTATAATTCTGTTCTCCTTTCAAAGCATCGCTGCCGGGCAGTTTGTGTTTGAACGAAGACCGGTGGAAATAAGCAATTTAGGAATCTCCTACACAAACATTGGAGCTATAGGGAATCCGAATATCTCAAGTGATCCGGAAGGAACACCAAGTTTTCAGTACCCGGATGGTAGTGGTACGGAGCATTTATTTGAAGCTGGTTTGTGGATAGGTGCGCATCGGGGTGGACAAACAGTGGTTTCTACGGCAGCGGTAACGAACCCTTCCGGTTATCAAAGAACAGGTGATCCGGGCTATGAATTTACAAACGACGGAACACCAATTTTTGAACGTTCAAATCTTAGTGACTCCGAGTTTTTTACTCCGGATGCGACCAGTCATCAGGACTTTGTAACTGAATTCTCCGACAAACGAGATGTTATTAATGGTAATCCAATCGTAAATCATGAGTTTCCCTTATATGCTGATGTAAACATGGAGGTTTATAACTGGAACTTCCCGTTTGCAGATGGCATCAGTATTGTAAAATATGAGATTACCAACAACAGCCATGAACATAGGGATGCCGGAGGAATTGTATGGGAAGATGTTTATTTCGGGATGTATTCGGATATGGTGGTTCGTAATGTAAATACTACCGAAGAAACGGGATCTGCATTTTTTAACAAGGGGGGTGTTGGTTATATAGATTCCCTGCATACGCTATATGCATTTGATGCCGGTTCTGCTGACTTCCCGAGAACCGACACATACGCAGGTATAATGGCGCTGGGATCAGAGTATCGGGGTGTAGAGTATCACCCACGCTATGAGGATCATGTAGAAGATGCCGGCAAACAGGTCCCGGATGTGAGTCCGCGGTTTTGGAAATTCGGAGAAGGGGCTGGTACATTTCGAGCACCGGCAAATGACCATGACCGTTATAATTTTCTTTCTGATGAAAGCTGGGATTATACCGAATTCGAAGAACGGCTGAGAACTGATGGGCAAGATAGTGACGGTAACTATATTCAATTACACCGGTATGGCCCTTTTCCGGAAATTGAGCCGGGTGAAACGGTTACCGTTTACTTCGCTTTTATTGCCGCTTTAAAACCGGATCAATATCAGGGGTTGATTCCGGCTGATCACGACGATATTGACGATATAGATAATCCGGAAGCCCGACAGCCACTTGCGCAAACTGCTAATTGGGCTTTGCGGTTGTTCGAAGGTCAGGAAGATCCGGCAACCGGTGAACGAGAGCGTTTCTTAGTTCCCGAGCCACCTGATGTTCCGAACATGAGAGTTGAACTTGAAGAAGGTGGAGCTACCGTTTATTGGGATAACCGCGCCGAATTTACCGTTGACCCGGTTTCCGGGGAAATGGACTTTGAAGGCTATCGATTGTACAGGACAAGAGTAGGAGCAGACTTAACCGGTAATATAGCTGCCGGAAGGGAAAAGTTGCGCCAATGGGATAAGGCCGATACAGACGTAGGATACAATACCGGGTTTGATGAAATTGCGCTGAGCGAACCTGTTACCTTTGAAGATGATGATACCGAGTACTGGTATGCATTTGAAATTGACGGAATGCTAAGCGGCTGGCAATATGAATTTGCAGTTACTGCTTTTGATCGGGGTGATGAAGGTAGAGAATCACTTGAAAGCAGCTTAACAGCCAATGCAGTTAGTGTTTTCCCCGGATCCAGAGTTAATGAGAATTTTGATAGTGATGACCCGGAGAATAAAGTAGGCGTTTATCCAAACCCGTATCGGGTTAATGCTGCCTGGGACGGCGGTTCGGAGTTTACCCGTAAAATTAATTTTACCAACTTGCCGGCCCGGGCGGAAATTCGTGTTTATACACTTGCAGGCAATATCGTAGCAGAGCTTGATCATAATGCCGAAACCTATCAGGGTGATACTACCTGGTATAGGGAACTGGGACGGGATGAGCGCATATTTTCAGGTGGTGAGCACTCCTGGGATTTATTGTCCAAGGCAAATCAGAGTCTCGCCACCGGGCTTTACCTGTTTTCAGTTCATGATAAAGATACCGGTCATGTCCAAACCGGTAAATTCGCAATTATCAAATAATTCAATCATCCAAAATCCAATTGAATATGAAATACTGGATACGAAAATTAACTGCAGTCTTGCTGTTTACTGTTTTATTCGGGCAGGGGCTCGTACAAGCACAGGATAACGGTGAGTACGAAGAAGTCTCAATTAGGGACTTAAATACCTACCCTGAAAATCCTCAAACCATAAGCGACATTGAGAATCACCCGTTAGCTTATGATGAAGAAGAAGGAGGCCCGCTCGTTCAATTTGATGCTGTGGTAGTTTCCAATCCTCGATCTTCAGGTATGTCAAACTTCGATGACGAAGCTGATGATGAAGATCAAATTAGTAGAATCCACTTCTTTGTTATTGATGTAGATGCTGTAAACGACTCCAAAAAAGGCATGTATATGCATGTTGTAACTAACAACAATGCTTTTGAAGGAGATGAAGACAATGCTGTTGAGGCATTTGAGACATTGCAGCGAGGAGATGTGAGAACATTTTACGGTTATTTGACATTTTTCGGAGGGGCTAATACTGCGCAATTTACTCCTACGTCGTCACCGGATGCTTTAGGAAATATAATTATTGATGATGAGCATTACGGAGAGGAGTATCTCGATTTACTTGAACCTTTATCAGCCAATCTCAGCGACATCACTATACCCGTTGAGGATGGAGAGGGTTATACATTTAATCCTGAAACCTATTCCGATTACGTAAATGCGTATGTCAATTTAGAGGGAATGGAGGTACTTGCACGTACTCTTGATGATGATTACGATGGTTCTGTGGGTAGTGGCCGCCCGGACTTTTACTGGGTGGATGATCAAGGCACCCCAATGACCTACCGGGATATTTCACTTCGATACCGGAATGATCGCAATGAGGAGTTCGGCGGTTATAAAGACGGATACAATTTTCGCAGAACGGAAGAAGGGCCTTTTCAACCGCCAAGAGGTGGATCAATTGTCGATATCAGTGGCTTTTTAGTTACTGATACTTTCGATGCCTATGACCTTGGTGAAAGTTCGGACCTTAATCCTTTACAGCTTTCTCCGATGGAGGATGGCGTAGTTTGGTGGGGCACCGGGGATGATGTAGAAAAGCTAACCCACGACCCCAATGATGAAGATATCCCCTGGCCGGATGACCTGGTAACCCTTGGTTTGCCGGCTAACCTCGCCGATTATTCTATTTCTACGACTACTCCTCAGCAGGGAGAACAGGTAGTTGTAGAAGCTGACTTTGATGCGGAAGGAGAAGAAGTCCAGAGTGCCGAAATCAGCTATTGGTCAACGGATGGTACGGAGGAAACGGTGGAAATGAGCAGAGTTGAAGATAATTCCTTTGAGTATGAATTCTCTTCTTTCGCCGACTTCACTTCAGTTGAATTTGAACTTATGGCTACTACGGAAGCTGAGCTTCAAGATGGTACAGTAACAGATATTACTGCCAGGTTCAGCCATGGTGACGAAACTGCTGCTGGTGAAGAGCTCACCATGAGATTCACTCAAGTAGCAGAAACTCTCGATAAGATCAGTTACATTCAGACCACCATGGATGGAGACCGTGGACCAAGTCCATTGACAGATATCGATTTTGAGGAAGCTGGAATCGCCATCGATATTGAAGGTGTTGTAGTAGCCGATACTTCCAACGGGTTTGTTGTAATTCACGATGATAACAGACAGTTTTCAGGTCTTCCGCTTGAAGCCTCGGATTTAGTTGCTGATCTGCAAATCGGTGATCGGGTTAACATTACCGGTGGCTCTATAGCAAATGCGGATTGGCCTCCGGAATACAATACCTATTTGGCAGATCTTGAAGTAGGTGACATATCAGTTGTAGAAGACAATCAGAACCCGGGTGATTACATTCCGACTGTTTCAGTTGAAGATGCTGTGGTAAATGATGGTGCTGCTTACGAAGGTATGATTATACGCCTTGAAGATGTAGAAGCTGCCACATGGAACCCAGATGCTCCTGACAACAATTATGGCGAGTGGGCCATCAGACAAAGTGGTGATGAGAACGGCGATGAGCTTCGCATTCGAAATGATCTCGCTTTTGATGCAATCATCGGAGACTTTGAGACAAAAATCCCGTTTGGCTTTAATGCCCATATTATCGAAGGAGTACATTTTGATCATATCTATGGATTTATGTCAAATTCCTATGGTGACCCTGCCAAAATTCACCTCAGAACTTTAGACGACTTACATACAGAGGAAAGTTTCACTTATCCTGTTCGAAATATTTCTCTGTATTCTATAGATTCTGCTGATCCGGAAGATGAGAGTGCCGGACCGGATGGAGCTATTGTAAATGTAGATAACTTCGCTGTATTTGAGGAATCAATTTCTTATGACGGTGACGAAGTCAGTTATCGGTGGGTGATGAACCCGGCCGGAGAAACCGATTTTGAGGATCCCCTCCTGGAATCCGAAGAATACGATATCGTTAATGATACGGTTCGGGTTTCTGTTTCTGCTTCCGAGCTTGAACAAGCCTACCTGGATGCCGGATACGGAGATGATGAAAGCGGAGAATTTATCTGGACGGTATTCCTTGAAGGAGGAGAAGGTGAAGAAGTTCAGGTTGCTGACAGTCAACCCGACGGATTTGCTCCGTTTTATCAGGAGGTTACACTTGGATACGCTGATGTAGTTCAAAGTCCGCATGACCCTGATACTCCGCAAACAGTTGAACTTAATCAAAATTATCCCAACCCATTCAACCCCGTAACCAATATTGAATATCAGATTCCTGAACAAACTGAAGTTCGTCTTACGGTATATGATGTTCTTGGACGTCAGGTCGCGGTATTGGTGAATGATGAGCAAACAGCCGGTAGCTATACCGTAAGTTTTGATGGTTCAGCGCTTTCAAGTGGTATGTATATTTACCGACTTGAAGCCGGTTCTGTTACAAGAACTCAACAAATGATGTTAGTAAAGTAACAAGGTGAAGCTTTATGGGGGCCGCAGACAATGCGGCCCCTTTATTCAATAGTGTGTAATGCAGTTCGCTTCATACTTTTTTCAGTCTTTAAATGATTATGCGCATAGTTAAGTATTTACCATTTTTAATTACGGTATTTTTTGTTGCAGTTATTCTCTCCTGTGACGATACCCTCACAGGAGAGTTCCATGAAAATCAACCCCCACGTACTTTTTTAACTGTTGATACAATTGCTACCGAACAAAGGATGCCAAGTCAGGTAGATATCGAATGGTGGGGAGATGATCCGGATGGTTATGTAGCGGCATATGAAATTTGCATAGATGATCAGAATATAGACATGGAGTGTGATCCGTCTGCAGATAATGAATGGTGGGAGCGAACTGAGCGAACTGATACAACTCTGATTTTGCCATTACCTGTAGGAGAGTCAGAGGCGGACATTCGTTTTAGTGTAAGGGCTATAGACAATGAGGGATTGAGGGATCCTGAAGGTGCGTCGGTCTTCTTCCCGATTCGCAATCAACCCCCAAGTATCATGTTTGATCCAACGCAATCACCACCGGATACAACATATTTCATGGCAAGCTTTGGTTTTATAGCAGAAGACCCGGATGGGGAGCAGGATTTAAACTATTACAAAATAGCAATTAATGATACCAGTTGGGTCAGGATTGATGATCCTGATATAGATTTTTTCTCAATTGAAATAGACCAGAATGATGTAAATGCTGATGGATCTGTTACAGCCGAATTATTTACAGGACGAGCTTTCACTCCTACAGGAATCAAATTTGAAAGTATTAATCTTGAAGAGCAGAATTCGGTTTACCTAAAAGCTTTTGATCAGGCAGAAGAAGAAAGTCCTACAGATACACTTGATTTATATATTAAAGAGCAAAAGTCAAATACACTGGTAGTTAATGATGCCGCCGGTACAAACATAATCAATCAGCATGCCGATTTTTTAAATTATGCCGGCTTTGGCGATTTTGACTACTATGACATCTCAGAGGCACTTATCCCTTCTGGTAACGTGCTTCCTATTCCAATAGAGCCGACATTGAACAGGGAATTAGCACAATGGGATAATATCTACTGGGTCTCCAACAGCCTGACCAGAAATCTTTTATTTGTCTTACAGGCAACACGTGATTTCAGGGAAAATAATGGTAAAATATTTATAAATGCCCCGATAACTTACGATACAGATACGCCTGTTGACGAAGAAAATATCGATGACGTTTTTTCCTTAATACCCGCTTCGGGTTTTGAAACTCATCCTGACGGAGGAAGGTTTCGACTTGATCGATTAGGTGGAGAGGGACGTGAAGTACTCCCGGTTTTCCAAAACTCTGAAAACGGCCAAGACTTAACACTACAGCTTGATGTAGGAATCGGGAACCTGGTTCCATTAATTATTGGTGCGGATAATGAGCCATTATTTGAGGCTGATTATATCGACTCCGACGATTATGATTACAGCCGTGTGATATCATCGGTAGAGGAGGGGGATGACCCTTCTGTGCTCTATTTCGGAATACGCCTGACCGATTTTACAGATGATAGTCCGGTACATGAAACCGTGGATTATTTTTTGAATGAACGACTCGGATTTTAAGCTGGCATTACTATGACTAAAGGTATACAACTGACCTCTTTACTGCTATTTATTTTTACCTGGCTCAATGCAATACCTGCTTTCGCTCAAAGTGGCCATCTTCAGGGAACCGTAACCGATGCTGAAGACGGTGAAGTTCTCATAGGGGTAAATGTTATGATACAGGGTACAGACTTCGGAACCTCTTCGGATGTAAACGGAGAGTTCGAATTGCGGGGAATAAGTCCGGGTGAATATACGGTGCGGGTCACCTATGTTGGGTATGAGCGAACCTTGATTACAGGGGTGGAAATACATGCTGATGAGACCACGGAGCTGAATGTGGAAATGCAACCCGAGGTTCTAAGCACCGAAGAGGAAGTAATAGTTATTGGTGAGAGACCCATATTTGATATTGAAGAATCGGGAACATCATCCCGGATGGACCGCACTGATATCCAATCTGCACCTGTGCGTCAAATTGATGAAGTGGTAGGAATGCAAGCAGGAGTTATAAGGGATCCATCAGGAATGTACATTCGGGGTGGGCGTGCTGAAGAAACAGGATATGAAGTCGATGGTGTATCGGCTCAGGACCCGCTGTCAGGTACTGGCATGGGGCTTGATCTTGGGGCCGGAGCACTTCAGAGTGTAGAAGTAACTACCGGCGGTCTTGATGTAGAGCATGGCGGGGTAACATCCGGAGTTGTATCAGTTCAAACCCGAACAGGGGGTGAGGAATATTCCGGCTTTTTTGCACATAAAAGAGATAATCTGGGTTCACAAACAGAACGTTCTGGTAATTTTTATACCGATGTATATGAGTTTAATCTCGGCGGGCCCAGTATAATAAATGAACATTTACTTGAAAATTTAGGGATCGGAATACCAGGAGACCTCAATTTTTTCATAACCGGTCAGGCCAACCTTACTAATAACCATTTTGGCAATACCCCGGATAACTTACAAACCTCTTTAATTGATAATGACGATTTTTGGACGCCAAGAATGGATAACCGCTGGAGCGGACTGGGCAGACTAACCTGGCGACCACGGAGTACCATGCGTATTGATGCGGCATATCAACGGTCACTCACCGTGAACCAGAACACACGTATGTTACAGATTGTGGGTGACGATACTCAAATCCGGCCAGGGTATCAGTTTTTTCATTCTCTTAATCTTGATAATGCCAATACTTATACGCATGATAGTAAATTAGCTTATTTAAAATGGACACATACCATTGACTCTAATACGTATTATGATCTGCAATTCAGCCGCCTGTTTACGAGGCTTCGTGCTGATGCCAATGGCCGGGACTGGAGACCCGAACGGGTTGATGGTGATTTTGATGCGGAAAGCATCGTAACTCCGCCGGTTGATGAATTCGAAACCGGACAGGATTTCTTGTACGTATTACCAGGTCCCGGATTAGCAAATAATGATGGTCTTGCCAGCTTATGGCACGATCATTATGCGGAGGATTATACCCTACAGGGGTCGTTTACCCGGTATTTTTTCAATCAGGAAAACCGTCTCCGAATTGGCTTTGAAATGAAGTTTCTCGACTACCAATGGATTGATATCCAACGTCCATGGGTAGGGGCTCCAATCGCAATCGGAGAAGGAGAGGAAGAAGATGATACCTTTACGGAAACCCAACGTCTTGGAGAGTCTAATGATATATGGCAGGTTGAGCCACGGCAGGGAGCATTTTATGTTAGTGATCAAATCAGATATCGGGGACTCATTGCCAACATTGGGGTTAGGTTTGAATACTGGTTTCCTGGACAATATGTAGATGATGCTGTGGATAATCCGGATGCACCGATTCCGGATGAAGTGCGCGAGGATTACCTGAATTCTACTTATGACTTGTTGGGTCGTAGATTTAAAGCCAGGTTATTACCACGACTTAGTGTTTCATTCCCGGTAAGGGAAAATCAAGTGTTATATTTTAACTATGGACACCAAAGTAAGCTGCCTCATCCAACTCATATCTATGCCGGGCTGGACCCAAAATTTCAAGATCAATCATTTTTATCAGATTTAGGTAACCCCAACCTCGATCCGGAAGTTGATATTTCTTATGAAGTAGGGCTCAGAAATCAATTAACATCCAACGATGCCCTTGAGATATCTGCTTTTTGGAGTGATAAATATGACTTCATTACAGCAGAGCGAATTACAATTGAAGATGTTACCGGTAGGGAAGTCAGCAGGTCTTTTCGCGTTAACGGGGATTTCGCGCGGGTTCGAGGTGTTGAAGCAACTTATACAAAACGACATTCTGACTGGTTCAGGGGTAGTATTACCGCAACCTACTCCAGGGCCGAAGGGCTCAGTTCAACTTCTAATGATGCGATACGTGACATAATACAACATGGACAAGCCTTCGGCTCTAATGTCGAGACCCCGCTCGCCTGGGATCGCCCATGGGATATTCGAGTCACTTTGAACTTTAATTATGATCGGGATAATCCATTATTAGGCATACCTGGACTAAACCAATTTCGACTGTTCTTTTCCGGAAACTATCGAAGTGGAATCCGTTATACACCCAACGAATTTGTTGAAAATCAACGCCATCCGATTACCGGTGAGCGTACATGGCGGCCAATCTATGAACAAAGCAACGATCCGTCTGATCGATTTTCTGAAGGTGGACCGGCATGGTGGAACTTCGACCTGAACTTTCAGAAATGGCTGAATATTGCCGGAACTCAAATGACGATGTTCTTAGAAGTATCAAATTTGTTTAATAATCTCAACCCTGCCATAATTAACCCTGTTACAGGTAAGGCTTATCGTACCGATTATCCCGACTCACAGGAAGAACTCGAAGCGCTTAGGGATAACAGATCATACGATGTGCCGGGTAATGTGCGGGATCCTCGATATGTTGATCCGAGAGATAATAACCGGCCAGATTATTTAAACCCAGCCAACTTTCTTGAACCACGCCACATAATTTTTGGCCTATCCTTCGAATTTTGATTTATAAAGCATTTTATACATGGTAATCCTTCGATCCATTAAATTATTTTTACTATTGAGCTTTGTACCGTTAATTTCAACGGCACAAATACTTCCCGGTTTTGGAGAATCTCGCTCCGGCACTTCCGGCTTTCAATATTTGAAGATAGGAATTGATGCCAGGGCTGCTTCTATGGGTTTTTCGAGCATTGCAGACGCATCTGATGCTTCATCACTATACTGGAACCCGGCATTAGCTGCTCAAATGGATAATTCGCAGGTAATGCTGAGCCATACTCAATATTTCGCCGATATTTCTATGAATTACGCTGCCTATGTGCATGATTTGGGTAATATGGCTTTGGGGGCATCACTTCAGATGCTTGACTCAGGTGAAATGGAAGAAACAACAGAGTTTCAAAGAACCGGAACTGGTCGTCATTTTCGCACAATACATCTTGCAGCAGCTCTCTCATACTCCCAGGAATTAAGCTCACTGTTTAGTTATGGAGTAAATTTAAAATATCTGAATGAGCGAATTGAGGAAGTTATGACTCAAACAGGGGTTCTTGATGTAGGCTTCTTTTATCGGGTTGGAGATACGGGTCTGCGTTTTGCTGTAGGGCTGAACAATTTTAATCCAATAGATGCTAATCCTGGTGGAGAAACCCGGCGCAGGCCGGGTCCAACTGAGGGTGATAGAGAAACTGATGAAGATGGGTATATAGTGATAGATGACTTCGAGGCTATTTCAGCACCAACCACTTTCACCTTGGGTACGGCTTATGACTTAATCGAAGAAAATAGTATAGTCTGGACAGTTACCGGGCAACTTACAAATCCTGCAGATGCCCGGGAACAGTTTACATTAGGAACTGAACTCAATTATTTAAATCGCTTTTTTGTCAGAACAGGGTACGAGTTTGGAGTTGATGAAGCATACCTTCCTTCATTTGGCGCTGGTTTTAACTTCCCCCTTTATAATTACGGAATTCGTGTTGATTACGGGTTTAATTCTCGTGAATTCCTTGGAAGTATGCATCGTATCTCTCTGAAATTTGATTTATAAGTAAACTTGCCATCATCTTATGCCAAAAACAATCTTAATACAACTATTATTTGCCGGAGCTTACTTTCTATACGGCTGCGACTCCATATTAGGCACTAAAGGAGATGAAACTACCGACGAAATATTTGAAGAGGGTGCCATAGATCCTGATCTGATACCAGATGATGTTGGGTATGCTGCATTACTGCCGTTTTGGGATGAATTTGATCACCCGACTGATATACATATTGGCTATGATGAATTGGTATATATCACTGATGCTCAAGGATTGCATTTATATGACAGAGCAGGTCGCCCTTATGAATTTATTGAACTTTCCGGTGCACAAGCCGTTACGCAGGATCGTAATCTAAATGTTTATGTCGCAGCACGAATAGATACATTGATTGAAGAAGATAATGTGGATACCTTAGTATACAATCTTCCGGCAGTGTACAAATACAGAGATATAAACCGGCAGGAGCCACAATTAATTCAGGAAATCGTATTCCCGTTTGCTGATGATAGCAGAACATCATTTGTAAATCGTGCAAGACTGGATACCAGCATAGCTAACAACTATGAGCACGTTGAAATAACAGATGTGGCAACATTTGCTGATAATACGCTGTTCATGTCACGTACCGGCCCCGATAATAGATTAGGCGAAGCTTTTGCACCGGACAATACCATTTTGGAATTTAATGAAGATAGCGAAGGAAGGATGATTAACACAGGGCAACTCAGGACTTTAAGTCCGGTAACCCCCTCGTTGATTAGCTCGGTTAGCCCAAGCGCAATTGCCACGTTTGCCACCCCACCTCAAAGGGATAACGTTAGTGGTGACTTGGGGTTTCTGCTTGCCCAGGGCGCTCAGGATGTTACAATTCCCTTTCGGGTATTATGGATAAGGGCTGAAGAAACCCCGGATGGAATTTCCTATAGGCCTAACCAACAATTACTTGCCACAGACACAACTCAAGCAGACCGTTTTTTATATGATGAACACCGATTTCAAAACCCGAGCAGTATTACATATTCCGGGGATGAGAGAAATCATATTTTTGTAACTGATGCGGCTAAAGACAGTTTGTTTGTATTTCAGTCTAATGGAATAGAAGGAATTGAACCACCACCCGGTTCTGAAGCAACCCGCCCGATATCGGTTTCTTTCGGCGGCACAGGTTCCGGCCCAAGGGAGTTTAGAAACCCAAGCGGAGTAGCTTATTTTGATCGGATCGTATATGTTGCCGATAAGGGTAATAATAGAATCGCTCGGTATCGATTAAACACAGACTTTGAATAAAAAAATGCTCTGTTACCAATTCTGACATAACGACAATCAGTCAATGGAAGTCTGACTTTGAAAATCGGCAATAGATTAGTTTAAATGCTTTTAATAATAGCTTAGGTTAGAGATTATCGTTATTGTTAGGAGTTAATGGTTGACTCAAATCAAAGGTTGGTAAAATAGTGTATCTAAGTTAGGATGTTGATAATGTTTAGCATAGATGATTTATTGACAAGCAGTTTGCAATAAATAACATTTTTGTTAAAATAACATGAATACATATCAGAACTTACGACCGTAAAGACCGGAGTTATTAAACATTGGTCTAAGCTTAAAGAATACTGGATGAGATGTTATGCTAAATGTAACATTTGTGATCTGTGTTCATCAAACAACAAACAAAGACAAAAGAGGTGTTTATGAATAAAAGCATACTAAGTAGCTTGCTGGTATACTTTCTTGGCCTTGGTCTTATAGGGCTAACTGTCCCTAATGCCAGTGCGCAAGAAATATCAGAAGTCCCGTATTTTGAAGATTTTTCTGACGTGGAAATTCCGGAAGATGGATTCGGAGAAGATTTTCCGGAAGGTTGGGAAACTATCGGAACAGTCCAGACTTCAGATTTCAGTGATGAAATTGAAGGCAACTCCATAAGGTTTCCAAACCCGGCCGATGATCCGGTAGCTATTACACCGGAAATTCACTCTGATATTGACCTTACTGAGCTGACATTTTTCTTTGACGCTCACTATGCTACGGATGGTGATGAGGGAGATATCATTGCAGTAGGCTATATGGCTGATCATGAAGATCCGGATTCATTTACTGCGATTGACACTATAACATTAAACCGTGAAGCAACTACCTATTCTTATGACCTTGACGATCATGAGGAAGAATATGGGAGAAGACTGGCATTTATTGCTGAAAGTGGCGGTGCATGGAACTCTCACTATGTTGGCAACGTAGGGTTAGCCGGACCTGCTCCTGAATATGAGACCATTGCTGAACTTGTTGATAATGCCTTAGATGGTTTTGAGTATAATTATACAGGGGAGGCCATCGTCACCTATATTGATAGAGACTCCCGTAATCAACACTATATTGCCGATGAAACCGGGGCTATCCTGATTGATGATGCCGGCGATGTGTTGGGTGATGATTTTTCAATTGGTGATGGCCTGGAAAACTTTACAGCAGAATTCAACACGTTTGGTGCTACCCGTCAATTGGTTCTTGAAGAAAATCCGGGAGTTAGCTCAGAAGAAAATGAACTTCCCGTTTTTGAAGTCGAATTGGCTGATCTGGACACCTACGGGCACCAATCAATGTTAGTGGAAGTGGATGATGCAAGCTTCCCTAATGGGGGAGTTTTCGAAAATAATGCTAATTACGACGTGGTAGACCCCTCTCTTGGAGATACTGCTACGGCTGTATTTACTACATTTTCACTTGCCGATGATCTGGATTATTTCGGGCTTGCTGTTCCGAGAGAATCCCTGGAATTAAGAGCTATCGTTACAGAGCACCAAGGCAATCCACAGTTAACTGCTCGTTCTCAGGAAGACTTCATCGGTATTGAGTTAACTGAAGTCTTTACTGTCTACTACAACAACCCGGAAGAATGGGATGATGTTTATGCATATGCCTGGGAAGATGATGGTGATCATTATATCGACTGGCCCGGCGAACTAATGAATGAGCCAGAAGAAGGATCGGATTGGTACAGCTATAATATTCCTACCAACTTCGACATGGTCATTTTTAATAATGATGATGGCGAACAAACTGACGACCTTGAACGAAATACCGACGGTTGGTTCGACGGTGAGCAATGGCATGATGAAGAGCCGGTAGTTGCTGATGTAGAAGTAGCCAGCATTGCTGAACTACTTGAAGTTGGTGAGCCTGATGATGGTGTTGTCTATACTGTAACCGAAGAAGTGTATCTTACCTTCAACTCAACCTTCCGTAACAGGAAAGCAGTTGTTGATCCTTCCGGTGGTATTATTTTCGATGACTCCAATGGAAATATGTCTACCGAGTATGACCGCTATGACGGAATCACAGGCATCACCGGAACTCTTGGTGAATTCAATAACTTGATTCAATTTGAGCCGGTTGAAGATGCTGAAATCACATCCAGCAATAACCAGATTTTCCCTCGTCGTCTTGCAGTTGCTGAGGTAGACTCCATGCATCAGGGTGAACTTGTTCTGCTTGAAAATGTTACTTTTCAGGATTCGGGAACATTCGAAGATCAGACCGATTATACCATCGAAGATGCAGATGGTAATGAGCTCACCATGCGGACCGACCGGGTAGATGATGCTGAAAACGGCGGGGATGCAATCTTCTATGAAGGTGAAGAAACTATTATCGGAACCCAGATTCCGGAAGACCCGGTTGACCTGATTGGATATGTTGGTGTTTTCTTTGATGAGCAGATTGTTGTCCGCAAACTCGACGACATCATCGACCCCACCGTACTCGGAGACTTCAACCTCCAGTTCCCTGAAAACGAGGATACCCTCGTGGTAGAAGGTGCGGGAGCTGAAGAAATTCCAATTCTTTGGGAAGACTCCGATAGCGAAGCCGATGTCACCTATCAGTGGATGATTCAGATGGATGGCCTCAATTATACACCGCCGCATCTTACGTTTCCTGGCGATAACGACGGGACAGAGTCTCAGGTTACCCTTACTCGCGAGATGCTGGATGAAGCCCTTCAGGGTGTCGGCCTGGAAGAAGGTGAAATGATTACGCTAAACTGGACGGTCATGGCATCTGAAGCCGACGGCAATGCACGACGTTATGCTCAAGAAGACTTCACGGTTACTCTGGAACGTGGTGAGGTTACAAGTTCCGAAATCGAGCTCGAAGTACCCGAGCAAGTTTCTCTAAACCAAAACTATCCCAACCCGTTCAACCCGACTACCACCATCGAATTCCAGTTGCCGAGCACTACTGATGTGCAGCTGACGGTATACAATACCCTCGGTCAGCAAGTGGCTACACTGGTTAATGAGCAGGTACAGGCGGGTAGCCATGAGGTTACTTTTGATGGATCTAACCTGGCATCCGGTGTGTATATTTACCGTCTGCAGGCAGACGGACAGGTGATCACCAATCAAATGACTTTGGTGAAATAACCGGATCTGATAACATCCAGGCTGTTTTAGCCAATAAAGGGGCTTTGTCTTGCACAGAGTCCCTTTTTTTAGTACAAAAATTCGGGTATACCTTATTCCTTTAGAAGGCTTTGCAAAACTGAGATTATTTTTAGTGAAGATCGAGGCCAGAGGGGTTTTAAAACCGCGATATGTCAGGATTTTAAAATCCTGATTAATGCAGAGATCGGTCAAAGGCATAGTTTTACAAAGCCTCCCTTTAATGGAAAAGGTGATATCTAAACGGCAAGGTTTCTGGTACGTAAACTACAAATCAACAATTCGAATTAAATCATGCCTAACAAAATATTGCAGTAGTTTATGGTGAGTACTTACGATTCGCCATCAACCCGTAACAATATTTGTGAAAGTTAATTGATTTGGCACTTTTGCAGATTCATCTCTGTTGGTCAATGCTGTAATGCCCCTAATTACG
>SLQI01000031.1 GCA_007131535.1 Balneolales bacterium
CCGGCTCCCCTCAAGCATCTTTGAACTCACCGACGGAGAGTGGGCCGGACGTATCGGTTGGGCTCCCGGGAACGCTTCATTTCAGACATTTTTAACGGCGATGCGCGTAGCTGAGGGTGAGGAGCGAACACGGGAATGGGTTGAAGCCATGAAGGCCAACAACACCAGCAGCTACTCCAACAACAATGCACTGATTCAGGCCATATCAGCCGGTGAAATTGACTTTGCTATAACCAATCACTATTACCTGTTGCGCTATCTCGATACCAATGAAAACTATCCGGTGGCTCAGACTTTTTTCAGGGACGGAGATCCCGGTAATCTGATCAATATCGCGGGGATGGGCATTCTGGAAAATTCACAGAATCAGGAAGCGGCATTGGAATTTGCATCTTTTCTCCTCAGGGAAGATATCCAGAACAGGTTTGTGGATGAAACTTTTGAATACCCGGTGGTTCATGAGGTGGATCGTGTGCCCGGGGAAGTTAACCTGGAAAATGTTCGGCAGGTTAACCCTCAGCTTGATCTGAATGATCTTGAAGACATCAATGCTACATTGCGAATGTTGAGGGAGGTCGGTCTATTATAACCGGCAGGATATATAAACCGAGACCGCCCTGGTATTTTTTATTACCTTCAGCACTGGTTGCTGTAGGGGTGTTGATCCCCCTGCTGTATCTGGTTGTCCGGGCGCTTGAAGCGGATGTTTCCGAATCACTGGATTTGATCCTTCGCCGGCGAAACCTGATGCTGTTTTTAAATACGCTTTTACTGACCCTCGGGGTACTGCTGACGACCTCACTCATTGCGCTCCCGATGGCCTGGATTACCACCCGGACCCGGATTAAGGGCAAAGCTGTTCTGACTCTCCTCGGCGTCTTGCCGCTGGCCATTCCCGGTTATGTGCTGGCTTATGCACTATTGGGGCTCAGTGGCACCGACGGTACACTGGCCCGCATTTTCGGGTTGGAACTGCCTCGTCTGAGCGGCTATTGGGGGGCCTTGACTGCAATCTCTCTGTACACCTTTCCGTACCTGTTTCTCAACCTTCGCTCCGGCTTGCTGGGGCTTGATCCGGCCTACGAAGAAGTCGCCCGCTCTTTGGGTTACCGTCCCCTTCGAATTTTCTTTGAGGTGGTACTGCCTCAGCTTCGGCCGGCGTATTATGCCGGCGCTCTGATTATCGGACTATATGTTTTGGGAGATTTCGGGGCGGTTTCCCTCATGCGTTTTGAAACCTTCAGCTATGCCATTTATCTGCAATATGAAGCGTCGTATGACCGGCTGTATGCCGCCTGGCTGGCATTGATGTTGTTATGCATGACGGGGTTTGTTTTGTTGATGGAATACCGCCTGTTAAAGGGGCTGTTTTTTCACCGGACCGGATCGGGGAGTAAACGTTACCCTGAGCTGTATGATCTCGGTAATTGGTATTACCCTTCCTGGGCCTTCATCATACTGATTGTGTTTGCTGCCGTAATTTTACCCGTTACCACGGTCCTTTTTTGGATGCTTGATGCCGGTGATTCGGGTATCTGGTCGGGTATCGGCGGCTCGCTGTATGACTCCTTTCGTGCAAGTGCTCCGGCGGCTTTGCTGGCAGCTGCGTTAGCTGTTCCACTGGCTTACCTGGGGGTTCGCTATCCATCCCGCACAACGAAGGGAATGGAGCGAATGGCCTATCTTGGTTATGCTACTCCTCCGCTGGCGCTTGCATTGGCGTTAATCTTTTTCACCCTCAGCAGTGCACCGGCGCTTTACCAAACCCTGACCCTGTTGATTCTGGCCTACACGCTTCACTTTATGGCCGAAGCCCTGGGGCCTGTGCGCAGTTCTATGTATCAGATATCACCGAGGATGGAAGAAGCGGCCCGTTCTCTCGGATATCGTCGGTTCCGGGCATTCTGGAACACTACACTTCCGATGCTGCGGGGAGGAATTATCGCATCCGTCGCTTTTGTTTTTCTGTCCGCAATGAAAGAACTTCCGATTACCTTTTTACTCTCGCCTATCGGTTTTGAGCCGCTGGCTGTAAATGTATGGAGTTACTCAATTGAAGCATTGTATGCGCAAGCGGCTCCTTATGCGTTGGTAATTTTGGTATTTTCAAGCCTATTTGTAGGATTATTATTTGCTAAAGAGTGGAAACAATGAGTCAAACCGAACCACTGCTTGAAGTTGACGACATAAGTAAATCTTTTGATGAAAAAGTCGGAAATGTTGTCGACCAGGTTCGATTTACAGTTAATAACAACGAGATCTTTGCCTTGCTGGGACCCAGCGGGTGTGGTAAAACCACAACCCTGCGGATTATTGCCGGCCTGGAGCATGCCGATTCGGGCATCGTAAAACTTGCAGGCAGGATGCTGTGCTCTCCTGACAAGAGCGTCCCGCCGGAACAACGGGGGATCGGACTGGTGTTTCAGGAGTATGCGTTGTTTCCTCATCTTTCTGTATTGAATAATGTGATCTTCGGGTTGAAAGCAATTCCCAAACCCTACCGGGAAGAAAAAGCTGTTGAAATTCTCTGTATGATGGGGTTGCGGGATCATCTTCACCGCAATCCGCATGAGCTTTCCGGCGGTCAACAGCAAAGAGTTGCCCTGGCAAGGGCGATCGCCCCGATGCCCAAGATGATCATGTTCGATGAGCCGTTTTCCAATCTTGATGCCGTTCTGCGGCAATCCACGCGGGATGAAGTTCGGGCACTATTGAAAAAAGCGGGTATGGGCGCGCTTTTGGTCACCCACGACCAGGAAGAGGCGCTGTCTTTTGCCGATCGTATTGCTGTGATGAATGAGGGAAGAATTGAGCAAATCGGCTCTCCCGAGGAGGTTTATTACCGTCCGCGGACGCAGTTTGTAGCTCAGTTTCTGGGGCGCACAAATCTGATCAGCGCCGAAGCAGACGGGGAGTATGCTAAAACCGAATTCGGCAACGTGAAACTGGACCGGCCTGCACATGGAAAGGTTTTGTTATCCATTCGTCCCGAGCATCTTACGTTAGTGGGTGCCGAAGACGGGACACCGCTATCCGAGTCCGGTGAAGTTGTGACCAAAGATTTCAAAGGCCACGACATTACGTACCGCGTTCGCATCCGCACCCGTGAATGTCTGGTACACACTGATAATATGCTCAATTACGAAGCCGGCGCCCGGGTTATCGTTTCTCCGCTCGATAAAGCCGTAGTTCTGGAAGATATTGAGCAAACTGAAGAAATCCCGGACTATCACGATATTCTTTAGCCCATCTCGCACTAAATTTCAAGCCGGAAGCAGATCACAGAAATATGCCCGGTTTTCCCTGTCTCCGCCATAATGCCGCTCCTCAATGCTGCCGGTTTGCACGGAAACCGGATATTTGAACACAGGCCCGTCGGTTACAAATGAATGAAATTCCCCGTTTTCTCCGCACGGGTCGGTTCCGGAAGGCAGATCATTTAAAAAAGACGCATCGTAATTTCTTCCGGCAAAGGAGCTGTTGAGTTTAGTTCCGTTTACACTGATTACGATGGATCGATATCCTTTCCTGATGAACTCCTCGGCAAGTTTGCCGGTGTCCAGTTGCCACATTGGATATATGCCCTCCAGCCCGCATTCGGTCAGCATTTTTTCCCGGTACTGTTTCAGGTCTTCCAAAAAGATATCACCATAAGCCAACCCGTGTATGCCGGATTCCCGGAGTGTAGTCATAGAGGACTTCACGTGCTGCTCATATATCTCATAATCCACTTCTTTGGGAAGTCTGATCATTTCTATCGGAAGGCCGAGCGCATCCGCCTGTTGCTCCACAATTTCGATGCGTAGACCGTGCATGCTCACACGCTGAAAGTGTTCATTGACGGTAGTAAGCAAGCCCCGCACTTCATATTCGGAGCTTTGCATGAGTTTGTCGAGAGCGAGGGTGGCATCTTTTCCGCCGCTCCAGGATAAATAAACAGGTTTCATGGGATTGATGTGTTGATCAAGTTTCCGCCGGCTGTCGGGCAAAGCCCGGCTGTCGGCACTTGCATTCGGCATCTCGGGTGGTTTTGTTGATGGGGAAATTAAGGAACCATTGGTGACATGCCGGCAGCGAGGCTGTCAAAAAACATGTTTGTCCAAAGCTGACATAAATAATTTAGGCGTCATCCCGGAAACAAGCCGGCGTACCTCCGACTTCCTTCCGGGATTACGGTTAAAATTTTTATGTTGCCAATTTTTTAAAATTACTTTTTGATAGCCTCCTGTCGGCACTTGCGGTCGGTATCTTAGGTTATTTGTGTTGATGGGGAAATTACAGAGCCATTGGTGGCATGCCGACAGCCCGACTGCGTCGGACAGCCGGCTTTTGGAGGTGAAATCACGAAAGTTCGGTTTTTAATCGTGCCAGGGCATGTTCCTGCCGTTCCTGAGCCAGTTCGCGGTTGTGTAATAGGGGTTCGGCGGCTCGTTCTTTGCAATCCGTGATGGCGCAGCGTTCGCAGGTTGCGTTGACGGTTCGTACCGGTACGTTTTCATCCTCGGAAAAAGGAGCTTTTTTACGAAAAGTTGAATTCATCAAAAAGCCCAGGGTAACGCAGGAGTTCGTATTCGGTGTCAGCATGAGCGGACGGGCCAGGCTGATATTAAAATATTCACTTTCAGTCTGATAGAACCGGGAGCGCTGTACGCCGGTCAGAGGAGGCTGCCGGTCATTTCTATCGGGACTTCCGGAAAGTTGATGTAACAGATTGAGGGTAATCCATCGCCGGCAGTAATGCTCGCTTAGGCTCACACCGTGAGGGTTGTGCAGCCGGGAGAAATGAAGCTCTTTGGTAAGATGGAACCGGTCGGATTGTGTATCATGATTAAAACGCAGAAAATAAAACTGAGAGATTCCATAATATTTTCCGATCAGTTGGGTCATCCGGTGAAACAGCATTTCCGGGGTGGCATTTTGGTTTTCTACCATCTGCAGCAGTATGGAGCTATCCCATCGGGTCATGGAGAAAAAACGGGATAAATCCTCAATCATGGCCTTTCGCTTCAACAGCAGGGCTCCGGCAAAATAGGAAGCTTTCATGTTATTGAGGAGTTGATCGAACGACTCAACCTTTACCCAGGAAGATGTGGTGACCCGGTTGTTTAG
>SLQI01000435.1 GCA_007131535.1 Balneolales bacterium
ACCTCCTCGTCGATATAGTCCAGCCCTTCAACTGCCCGGGCACGGGTTTGGTTAAACTCTCCGGCTTTCATAAAATAATATTTAGCAAGCCCGAGCGAATCCATTCTAACCAGTACGATCCCCATATTCAGATAGAGTGGGCCTGCCATATAGCCGGTGCCCTCAATTTCTTTGTATAATTCGTACGCCTCCTCATACTCCTGCTGCCCCATAAGGTAGGCGGCACGGTTGAATTTTTCCTGCGGGGTGGCCTGTGCCAGATTTACCGTGCCGGTCATGAAAAGTAACAGGGTGATATATGCAGCAGCACGATTCATTTGAGTTTGCTATCAAAGTACGTTAACAGCCCCAGTGCATTTTCAATATCTTCTTCAGCCGATTCAACTTCTACGGTTTGTGAATAGCGAACTTCTGAGCATCGCGACAGCAGTGCTTCCAGCCGGTCGATTCTTCTCAGATCGGAAATGTAGGGACGTACCAGGTCAATAATTTCTTCTTTGGTGTACCCGGCTTTACGAGTATCCAGCTTGTCCGTAACGAAAGTGAGCGTGGCACGGTAAATAAGCGCGTAAGCATCTTTAATGTTACCCTGTTCATCTTCCCGGGTGGCCTGCCGAAGCATCTTTCGCGCATTTTTCAATGCTATGGATTTTCGCTGCAGGGATTCATCGCCACTCACTTTTCTACGGTATTGGTGAAACTGATAACTACCAACCAAAATAAACAACGGCGCTATCAGACCAACCCAGAACCACCACTGTCCGGTGAGGATACGATCTTCTGAAGTTACCCAATTGGTTACCGTATTGATGGGAGTGACTCTGAATCCTCCACTTGATGACGCCCCGATTTGTGCATCAGGGTTGCGTTCTACCCTCAACTCCAGTTCGGGCAGGGTAATTGTTTCATAACTCCGTGTCAGGTTATTGTAGACAGCGAGTTCTTGTTCGGGGATGGTAAACGTACCCACCCGTCGCGCGATCAGTACCTCGCGAAAAGTCTTGGTCCCACTCAAATGCCCGCCACTTTTATCCAGCTCAATTTGCTCTCTTGGCTGAAAGGTGTCGAACCCGCCGGGAATATCATAGTCCGGCCGGTTTAGCAACCCGAGATTTCCTGAACCGCTGATTTCCGTGATCACTTCAACAGACTCCCCAATCTGAATGTTATCGTGATCCAGATGTCGTTCTATGTTAAGTTCCCCTACAGCATTAATAAACTGACCATCCTCCGGGCGAGGCAATGAGCTTACTTCCAGAACATCTGCCTCGGTTTCAAGTTCAATATCCCTTGCCCCTCCCCGGCCAAACATGTCGCTGTCACCATGCCTCGGTCGGGCTCTCACATTGGCCTGGATTCTATAAGGGCGCAGGTTGAGCGCCTCTGCACGGGTTGGATAAACGGCATGTCGCATCAGCACAGCTCGGCGATATCGCATCCCGTCAAGAAACACTGTTTCAGCGCGTGCCTGGTGTTCATCACTCATATCTTCGTGCCAGAACCCCTCACTGCTCCACCCTTCCAGTACCTGGTAATTATTGATGTTTATGTAATCCCGAAAATATACTACGATATCCGCAATAATCTGCTGACCGCGTACCGGACTGGTATCCGACAACTCTTTTTTGAGAAATATTTCCGGGCGACGCTCTGCCGCCGGCGGCCGTTGTCCCTGGTCCAGTACACGGATATCCAGTTCATTGCTGCGATAATTTTGCCCGTCTACCTCCACCGTCATCCCCGGAATAGCAATCAGCCCCTCCTCAACTCCCTGCAATTGATAGGCATAGCGTTGAACAATCACCGCTCTGCCATCTTCAACGCGGTAACGGGTTGTTGCTTCAGGTGTGGTGGATACAAACCGGACCCCGGAAATTCGCGGCAAGGCCGGCCGACCAATGTTTTCGGCATGTTCAGCTTTCACCTCCACATGCAGCTCCACCATTTCGCCGATATTTACATAGTCCTGGCTGAGGGAAGCCTGCACATCAACGTCATCAGCAACCGAAGCTGCTGCTGACCCCATTACCACCACCCAGGCAATTGAAACTACAGAAACCAGTCTACCAATCTTTCTCATCCTGTTCTACAGTTTCAAGTTGACGCTCTTTGTAATCACGCAACAGGTGTTGTTCAATATTATCGAGCGCATTTAGCATTTCATCGGCTTCTTCAGGGGTCATCTCCGACATTTCCCGGAGACGTTCTGAGATATCCTGCTGTTCACCGGGCTGAGGTAGTTCCGAAGGCATCTGATCCCCGTCCTGCTCATCCGTTTCCGGTGGCGGGGCATCAGCTCCTTCCGGAGAGTCCGGGGTTTGATCCGGCTGCTGATCCGGAGGTTGCTGCTGTTGTTCCTGCTGATGATTCCTGTAAGCCAGCTCATAGTTAAACCGGGCATCTTCATCCTCCGGCACTATTTTCAACGAGTTGCGATAATGGCGCATCGCATTTTCCCAGTCCTCCTGATTGCTGTAAACATTCCCCAGGTTATATTCAGCCTGCGCTTTTTCGGTGGGTTCCTCGGCAAGTTCTTTAAACCTTTCAAGCAGCTCTCCGGCTTCCTCATGCTCCCCTCGTTGCGCCAGGGTACTTCCGAGATTGTAAATGAGCCTTGGATTTTCAGGCTCCTGCTCAAGAGCCTGTCGGAACAGCCGCTCCGCATCGGCATAATCCCCCTGTTGGTAGGCATCATAGCCTTGCCGCGCCGCATCCTGAGCAAAACCGCTCAGTAGAAAAGGAATCACCAGTAACAGGAGAAAGAAGCCTCGCATAGTTTTACATATTTTCAGCTACAGACAGCGTTTCCTCATCCATCTGCATATTCGTAAATACGTTTGAGACGTCATCATTGTCCTCGAGCAGCTCCATTAATTTGAAATTTGAAAGCGCCGTATCTTCGTCCACTTTAGTAAGGGTTTGAGGAATACGTACCAGCTCCGCAGATTCAATTTTATAGCCCAGCTCTTCCAGTTTTGATCTTACCGGCATCAGATCTTCTCGCACCGTATAGACCTCAAGATCATCACCCTCATCCTTAATATCTTCGGCGCCGGCATCAATCGCTTCCAGCATGAGCTGCTCCTGATCCACACCTTCGGCTTTAATTTTGATCAATCCTTTTTGATCAAACATATAATCCACCGACCCGTTCTGTCCCAGCTTCCCGCCATATTTGGCAAACGCGCTCCGGATTTCACCAACCGTCCGGTTTTGATTGTCGGTAGTGCACTCCACAAAGTACGCGATTCCACCAGGTCCGTACCCCTCGTAGGTCATTTCTTCATAGGAACTGCCGCCTTCCAGCTCACCCGTTCCCTTTTTAATAGCCCGCTGGATATTATCCTTCGGCATGTTCTGCGATTTGGCATTTTCAATCGCCATCGCCAGACGCGGGTTGTGATCCGGCTCACCTCCACCTTCACGGGCCGCAACGCTTATTTCTTTAACCAGTTTATTAAAAATCTTATTTCGGGCGGCATCTACCCCGGCTTTTTTACGCTTAATATTTGCCCATTTGGAATGACCTGCCATAACTATCTATTTGGTTTCTTTTTGATTACAGGCTCATTACGGAAAATAAGCCCTGTTTATGATAACGGTTTGTGTTGAGGATGTAAGATACATTGTAATTTGAAACAATTCCGCTAATGGGTAATACCTGAGCTATAGCATTTATAATTATGTCTCTTAACAAGATGCAAATTATAGGTTATCGTGCTGTCAATAGATCGTCTGCTAACAAATGGCCTGTTTTTTATCCGTTTGAATTAATGGATGAAACGGTGAGTTACTTTTAAAAGTCCATCCCCTCAAGATTCAACAGTTCCCAACGCTCGCCGGGATCAAATATGGCCGGACCTCGGGACGGAATGCCCGGCACAGAAATGCCTACCGGCTCACGCACCCTTTTGATCAACCCGCCATCGGGACTAAACCAGTTTTTCATTTTGATGGTCTCCCGGAAAGCGGGTACTTCAGTGGAATCCCTCATAACATCAAAATCCATTAATGAGATTACGTTAACTTTATGAGTGAGCACCTCATCCCGCCAGGGCACATCAATCCGTTCGGTCCTGCGATATAGCCCGGTTGTCCGGATCTCGACGGTACCTGTGATGTGCTGATCTCTCAAATAAAAATCCAGCGAAAGGGTAATCGGGTCGTGAACATCGTAGTTGCGGTTGGACCCCTCATCAAACCGATACAGGGTGAGCCACCCCGGCTCGAAATCCTCCAGACTTTGATAAACCGGGCTGTCAGGCTCCCGGACGAACAAGGTATCCAAAACCCGGCCGGTAAGTGCCGTATCGTAAATCCGGTAAAAATCCCGGGCGTATTGAAGAATTTCGTACGGATCACTTCTCTGGTCCAGATAAACAGAAGTGAAGTGCGGACCCGGCCCGGTTGGATGAGTGAGACTATCGTAATGCAATTCACGCCGCTGCCGCAGCACCTCCGGACGAAATTCATGGGTCGTAATTTCAAAATTAATGGCTTTAAGTGTCCCCACATGGTTTTCCCGGTCCCGATCAATTTCAAAAACGTTGTACTCCCAGACCAGGTCTTCTTCTGCCGGAAGCGTCACCTCCAGGCCCCGGCGGTTGCCATTATCACAGCCGGCTGCTAATAAAACCAATAATCCGACAACCGGTATCGTAATCCTGAAACCGGCCTTAAACTGAAGAGCCATGTATATTACGTCTGAATACTTGAAAGAGGTAATTCCGGTCTTATATTTCTCTGAAACCCACAACGCTAAATATCGGTCATGCCAAACGATAAATCCAGCAAATTCGACACCCGGGTCATACACGGCGCACCTGGTCACCCTAATCTGCGTGATGTGGTTGCCCCCCTTCATCCAACCACCATATACACCCACCCGGAAACCGGAATGGACTCGTCGATTGACCACTACTCCCGCGCCGACAATCCCAACCGGCGGCAGCTTGAAATGCTCTGTGCGCAGCTCGAAGGCGGTGAACAGGCCGCCGCATTTGCTTCCGGTATGGCTGCGGTTGCTGCGGTGATGCAATCCCT
>SLQI01000317.1 GCA_007131535.1 Balneolales bacterium
CAGGACCGGCCCTGGCAGGGCCGGGCGCCCGAAGTGGAAGTTTTGCTGGATCTCGATTCCGATCTTGGCTCCCGGTACTACAAAGCCATGCAGCTTGCCGGTGAATATGCCTATGCCGGGCGCGAGTGGGTCGGCAGAACCGTAGCTGATATCATCGGTGCTGAGATTATTGACTGGGTTCATAACCACCACAATTTTGCCTGGAAAGAAACCCATTTCGGTGAAGAATATATCGTAGTGCGCAAAGGAGCTACTCCGGCTTTCCCGGGTCAGCGCAGCTTCGTTGGGGGCAGTATGGGGGATATCTCGGTTATCCTGAAAGGAATCGACAGCGACGAAAGTAAAACCGCCCTGTATTCCACCATACACGGAGCCGGCAGAGTGATGAGCCGCACGCAGGCGGCCGGCAAATTCAAAGGATGGGGCAGAAAACGGCGGCAGATCAAACGAGGGGTTATTAACAAGCTGGAGGTTGAGGAAATCCTGAAGAAAAAGGGCGTTAAACTTCGGGGCGGGGGTCTGGATGAAGCGCCGCAGGTTTATCGCAAGCTCAATGAGGTTTTAAATGAGCATCAACACACCATTGAAATAGAGCACCGGCTGCAACCACTCGGCGTAGTGATGGCCGGTGCGGATGTGTACGACCCCTTTAAGGATTAGTATGGAAGAGAAAACCCGATAAACAAAACCCCATAGGAAAATCAAAAATCTGATCTCGCTAATCTGCTATCGTTAATCCGCCTAAATCCCACGGCAACAT
This sequence comes from Balneolales bacterium, assembly GCA_007131535.1. GTDB lineage: Bacteria > Bacteroidota > Rhodothermia > Balneolales > Natronogracilivirgulaceae > SLJN01. The sequence goes on from SLQI01000317.1 coordinate 761, forward strand.
AAAATTAATTGACAGGTTTGTTAAACCGCGGATTAAAGATGCACGGGAAAGCGCCGGCTGTGTGCGCCTCTCGTCCGACTACCGGCGGATCCCCGCACCGGCCCACTATTAACACGCGTCTCGCGTCTTACGTAGATGGGCAGAATTGGTATTGAATCGTGCGGCATCAACTATCGCCGATATTTAGCCGCAGGAATTCAGCGCATCAGGACGCTACCATTCGTGAGGGTTTTTCCGCTGCTTCAAGGGCAGCTTGTGGATCGGAAATATTCAAAGTGAACAGCTTGGCCGGCGGAACATTCAAAAAGACTACTTTTTCATCCTTTCCGAATTTATGAACCAGTCGCTTTTCGAATTTACACCGGAAGTGATTAAAATTCAGATATTTGTAATAGGTGATAATACTTCCGGGCCGGCAAAGGCTTAGTTTTTTCCGCCAGATTTGCTCGGTGATCTGAGCCGGAATGGATTCGTAGGGAATACTTGAATAGACGTAATCGTAAGGCCGTTCGGATTCAAAATCCAGCACATCTTTGTGATAGAGGTTCATGTTGGGCGTACCCTCTAAGTTGCGCGAAAGAATGCGAAACAATTTGGAATTCAGCTCCACGACATCCAGAAGATCATCAGCCCCTAAATGCTTGTGGATATAACGGGTAAACGTACCGGTGCCGGCACCCAACTCAAGTACGCGAACAGGACCCCGCTGATCGTCCCGCAGCTGCTGTCTGAGTAATTCGACCACATCCTCGGCCAGAAACCGGGAACTCGGCATAACAGCGCCGGTATGCCGGATATCCTTAAGAAAGTGAACGATGTGCTTTACGCCTGATTTATGCTTTTCTATCATAGATTTCTACAACCCGGTCCAAAAATTGAATGCGCATGATACTAAATTAACATTAAAATTGGTAATAGCATCCCGCTGGATAAATAGTGCCTGTAAGAAAAGTGTAGTGTCGTAAGAAAACGCCAGGATCAAGGCGCGCGTAGCTCCCAAAAAGCATAGTGTACAACCCGTACATGAGCCTTTTTAAGACAAGTGGAACGCCGATATTGGCGTTTTCTTACAGACACTAAATAGTTAAACGTTTGAATAGTGACAAGTATATTACAACAGATTTTTTTATTTGCCCGGCTGCTGGACTAATCTGCATTAATCACTAAAACCGGGTTCATTTGCCCCGGTGCTAAACGCTGGTTAAACGGGGTAATATCGATTAATCAACAACTCTCAATTTTTAACCTGCAATCCATACCTTCCTATTTATCCCCTGCACTCCACACTATTACAAATCACTATTCCATTTTGATAGGAACAGGCCTATATTTGCAGGAATGGTCGTACAACAACACAGTATAACAACACATTATTACCACGGCCTTTTACTGGTTTTATTCATCCTAAAAATTATTATTCCGGAAAACCTTCTGTTATGCAACTTATATTATTCGGACCGCCGGGTGCCGGCAAAGGAACCCAGGCCAAACTGATTCAGGAGCATTATTCCATACCCCAACTTTCCACCGGTGATATGTTCCGGGCTGCTATAAAAAATGAAACCGAACTCGGAAAAAAAGTAAAGTCTATTCTCGATGCCGGGGAGTTGGTTTCTGATGAAACCGTCGTTGAACTTGTTGCCGAGACCATTCGCAAACCGGAATATCAAAACGGCTACATTCTGGACGGGTTCCCACGTACTATTAAACAGGCGGAAATGTACGATCAAATCCTGAAAGAGGATGGCAAAGAGCTCGATGCGTTCGTTTCTCTGGAAGTACCCCAACAGGAGCTGATCAACCGAATTTCCAGTCGCGGAGAAGGGCGGGAAGATGATACACCGGAGAAAATCAAAGTGCGGCTTGATGTCTACGAAAAGGAAACCGCGCCGGTAAAAGCCCATTACGAAAAGCAGGGCAAACTCTTTGAAATTGATGGCGTCGGATCAATTGAGGAAATTCAGGATCGCATCAGGAAGGTGCTCGATTCCCGTAACGGCTGAGCCAGTTGATAATCGCCGGGGTTACTTCCGTAAGCGTATTAACTGATTTGAATTCATCAGCACCGATGCCATAGGCCATAAGGGGCACCGGGTTGAGTGTATGCGTTTTTCCGGAAAGATCTTCCACATTGCCGTGGTCGCTGCAAATCAGCAGTAGATGCTGTTGAAAATCGATCACTCCGGCCACGGCCTGTAGCAGACGATCAATACGATTCAGCGCCTCCGCAGCTTCAACCGGATCCATAGCGTGGCCGGCTTTGTCGGTCAGGTAATATTCATACAACAGAAAATCGTGTTCTGCTGCTGCTGCTGATAACCTTTGGGCGGCACGATACTCGTCAATATCAGGCAGGTCTATACCCAGCCGCTTTCTCCACACATCCTGATAGATCTCGGCTGTAATGGCCCGATCGTTCCATACATCCTCCTCCCGGTTAAGGCGAATACCGTTTTCGATACACATTTTGGTCGTACAGCTCCATCGGTTTCTCTTTTCCGCCATTTCAAAAAAACGGTCGGGGTAGGCATTCATAAAATGACAGCGATATCCCTGCTTCCTGGCCTGACCAAACATACTCGGCTCACCCAGGAAAGGTTTAATTTTACTGTGGGGGAAGGGGCCGTGGTGTCTGCCGAGATATTTCGCCGCATTATGTCCGGAAAACAGTGAGGTCTGACCCGTCCCGCTCTGCGGCAAACCCTCCACTTCGAGCCGGGCATCTGCCGATTTCACCACCTGCCCGTTTTTTACCCGCTCCTCAAAACGCTCCTTATACAGCGGACTCCCGGAAAAGAATTCCAGTCCTTCCCATGTTCGTTGAGACAGGGGATTGTACCCTGCACCGGGACCGATACCGAGTCCGTCTATAAAATTAAAAATCAGTGCCACTTATTTTTCCACAATCAGAGTTACCGGACCGTCATTAACCAGTTTAACATCCATCATTGCCGCAAACTTTCCCGTTTCAACGGGTATGTCGTAATTGGATCGGAGATATTCTACAAATTCCTCATACATGGCCTCGGCCTTATCAGGATGTGCCGATTCGATGAAACTGGGACGCGTACCTTTTTTAACGGACCCATACAGTGTAAACTGAGAAACGACTAAAATAGCCCCGCCCACATCTGATACGGAAAGGTTCATTTTATCCTGATCATCCTGAAAGACCCGCAATTTGGCTACTTTATCGGCTACCCACTCCAGCTGCTTGCGGGTATCCTCTTCGTGGACTGCAAGCAAAACTAACAGCCCCTGCTGTATAGCTCCTGTTGTTTCTCCATCGACCTCTACCGAAGCCTCACTGACACGTTGCACTACTGCCCGCATGTTTTGCTTTATTGAATGGTGAACTTTTTTTGGTGATTTGAATCCGAAAGGTTGAAAGTAACATTTTCAACTTTCGTCTGCAGGTTCACGGACACTATGGACTAAAAAACCTCAGTTCGATTAATATTTGCTTACACTAATGTCCGACTAAAGGTTTACAATTATCCTATAATGCTCTGTACCACGACTTATTACGGGATGTACAATTTTTAATAGGGTATCTAATGAATATCCATTTCCGTCGGCTTCAGTGCGTGTTGCACAACTTTTACAGAAAATTGTTTTTCCAGGAAACCGAAACATAATTAATTCGTATTTCGCGCGGCGAAGCCGCGCTATCCCCCCCAGTAGCCATGTCATTCTTCCAAAGGAATGCCTGTGGCACGACCGGAGGTGAGGCTATTTTGTGATAACTATTTTCGATGTTTATCGAACCGGAGTGGAGGGATCTGTCGCCAAATGAGCAACTACATAGCCATCAACTGCTGTTTTTTATTTGATTGCATTTGGTAGAAGCCCTGTGGAGAGGTAGTTGCTTGTTTTAACAGATCTCTCCGTTACGGCTCGATATACACCGAGTCAAGGGGCTTTATCTAAGCCTTGCCTCCAGTCGAGATGACATGGGCTGCTGGGGGAAAACAGCGCGACTTCGCCGCGCGGGGATAAATCCGGCTATAAAAACAGAGCAAATATTTGATAGTTGTGCAACACGCACTTCAGCCGACGGTTGTACGGCTCCCACAAAGTTATGGGGCTTTAGACCCGAAATGGTAGTTTGATATATATTGAAAATTCTTCCCTGCAGAGACGCCTCGGTTTGAAAAGAGGGATGGCTGGAATTGTGGTGCGGGGCTAAAGCCCCGCGTTTATATGAGGGGGGTGGCGTTTAACCGTTGACTGAAGTCAACGGAAATTGATGGGTGCCAAGCTGATAACTGACAACCGAC
>SLQI01000399.1 GCA_007131535.1 Balneolales bacterium
GGCAAAATCGGCTCCGGCTCGGAATCATCATTTTGAGATCCTGCAGAACCGCTGTCGCCATTTCCGTTATCGGTGTTGGAGATTTCGAATTTGGTAGTTTGTCGATCATCTTCATCAAGATTGGCATCGGTAATGCCGGAGCATCCGCTAATGAGAAGGGCGAAAGTTACTACGGAAATGGTGCTGAGTTTGGTTATGAACGTACGCATAGTAAGTTGTGTTTGATTAAGGTTTTATAATGTCCTACATCACAGGCAGTCAGTACATACTAAATTGTGAATCGGATTTTGTGGTTTTTTTGGCAAGAAAAATGGAAAATTTGTATAATAAATTGTGCTACATTGTATTAGGAGATTCGAATATAGTGTGGCATTCTAAGTGATAGACCCCATTTGTAAAATTATTTAAAACTTGTAGTTGCATTTTACCTGTTAAATGGCAGTTAATTTATTACTTTAACCCCTACAGTCAGGAAAAGCAAAACCCCATATTGTTAGTCCTGTTTTTAAATAATCCAAAAAGGGTTATGGTGGTAAAGGTCACTCAATTATCAGATTAATACTTACATACCATGCGGGGTGTCCCGGAAAGGTCTGTGGGAGGGTGATACAGGCAACTACTGAAATTGGCCGCTGTATTTGAATTCATGATGGATTACGAAACATTTGCCAAAGCCGTAAGGGAGCAGGACCAACAGGAAATCAGCCGGTATTCGGAATATCTGCTCCCGCGCATAAAATCTTACCTGAAGGCGGTCTTCGGTGCGCCGGATGACTTTGCCGAGGAGGCGACGCATACGGCTTTTATAGAAATATGCAGGAAGTGCCGCGAAGAAGACTGCCGGCTATCAGGTGACTTCTTTAACTATATACTCATCACCGCCCGCAATAACTATTACAAATTGCTGAAGACGGAGGGCCGGTATGAAACCATGGATGAGGAAGAATATGCTCAGGAGAGGATTGCCCCGGAAGAGCAGGTAAATCAACTGGTGGAAAAGGAGTATAAACAAGTAATCCGCGAATGTATCAAACAGCTCAGCAGGCGGCCGAGAAATTTTATCCTCTACGTGATGAAGTATCCGCACTACTCCCCCGCCGATATTGCCGAAGCGTTTGATATGACTGAAGGGTCAGTGCGGTCAACCAAAACCAAATTAATGCGGTGGCTCAAAGAGTGCTTCGAAGAAAACCGGTTGGATTAGCAAACCCCGGGCTCCGGAAAGGTTATTCCCGAGTTTTAATGATACCCATTCCGGGGTGCAAATTGATTGATAACTTTGTATCATTGAGCCAACAACCAGAAAGGTTGGGGGTGCTTGTACGCACGAGCTGAGATCATACCCCAAACACCTGATCCGGATAATACCGGCGTAGGGAAACCTGAAGATCCGCGCACACGGATCATAACATGTGAACCCGTGTGTGTTATGCTCATCTGTAGTACAGCGCCTCTAAATCACCCTGAAAATTTAGAGGAGCTCAATTATGAAAACCTTTGCCATTCTTATGGTGGCGATCCTTATCAGCCACCCGGCGCTTTATGGCCAGACGCTGAGCGGTACCGTCACTGACGCTCAAACCGAACAACCGCTCGAAGGGGCAACCGTCGTTCAGCAAGGTACCGGCCATGGTACTACCACCGATGCTTCCGGAGCATTTGAACTGGAACTGTTGGACGAAGTCTCCCCGATTGTTGAAATCAGATACATCGGATACCGCAGCCAACAGATTGAGATTAACCGGGATACAGAGGTACAAATCCACCTGGCTCCGGAAGCGGTCATCGGGGAAGACGTTTTGGTGCGCGCTTTTATCGCAGATAGCAAAACCCCCGTTACTTTCACGAATGTGGATCGGGAGGCTATCCGCGAGCAAAACCTGGGGCAGGATATCCCGTTTCTGCTGGAAATGAGTCCATCCGTCGTAAGCACTTCCGATGCCGGGGCCGGAATAGGATACACGGGTCTGCGCATACGCGGGGTTGACTCGCAGCGGATTAACGTTACGGTTAACGGCATCCCGTTGAATGATGCCGAATCTCACGGAGTGTTCTGGGTGAATATGCCGGATTTTGCCTCATCCCTCGAAAATATCCAGATTCAGAGGGGGACCGGCACTTCGGCGCACGGTCCGGCCGCATTCGGGGCGACGGTCAACCTGCAAACGGCTGCGCCCGAGGCTCGTCCCTACGGGGAGATAAACAGCTCAGCCGGGGCATTCAACACCTTCAAAAGCAACATCCGGACTGGTACCGGCCTGATGGAAAATGACTGGGCACTGGACGGCAGGCTATCCTACATCACTTCAGACGGATACATTGATCGCGCCTCGGCTGATTTGCGGTCGTTTTATACTTCAGCAACCCGCCATTCCGATAAAAGCCTGTTGAAGCTCAACGTATTTTCCGGACGGGAACAGACCTATCATGCCTGGTACGGGATTCACGAAGATCAGTTGGAGGATGATCGCCGGTTCAACCCGGCCGGGATGTACACCGATCCGGACGGCAATACCCGTTTTTATGATGATCAGACCGACAACTACACCCAGACGCACTACCAATTGCACTACTCCAGAGAGTTTTCGGAGGATTGGTCCGGCAATTTCGCTCTGCATTACACCCGGGGGAGCGGCTTTTTTGAAGAATTCCGCAACGAGGATGCACTCTCTTTCTACAATATGGGACCGGTTGAAGTTGAGGGGGAGCAGATCGACCTAACGGATCTGGTTCGACGCCGGCACCTCGACAACCATTTTTACGGGACTACGTTTTCGGGTGATTACAGCGGGCGGGAACCCCTGGAGCTGACATTCGGCGGAGGCTGGAACCGGTATGATGGCGACCATTTCGGGGAGGTGATCTGGGCCCGTATTTACGGCAACAACGAGCCCTCAACCCGCTATTATGACAACACCGGTATTAAAACCGATCGCAATGTTTACGCCAAGGCTACGGTGCACTTGGCCGGCAACCTCCGTTTTCTGGGTGACCTGCAAATTCGCGATATTACCTACACCCTGGATGGGGTAGACAATGATCAGAGCGTTTTGGATCAGGAGCATCGCTATACATTTTTCAACCCGAAAGCCGGGCTGACCTTCGATTCAAGCGATTACAGCCGTTGGTACCTCTATTTCGGCATGGCCGGAAAGGAGCCGGTGCGCAGGGACTTCACCGATGCCGACCCGGGCATGGTTCCCGATCCGGAAACTCTGTACGATCTGGAATTGGGATACCGGGGTGATTTCGGGCGCTTTATCGTGGGAGCTAACGGTTATCTGATGTGGTATGATGATCAGTTGATCAACACCGGGGAGATTAATGAAAACGGCGCGCCGGTGCGCACCAATGTTCCGGAAAGCTACCGATCCGGCATTGAGCTGGAGGCGGCCGTGCAATTCCATCCGCAATTACAATGGAGTAGTAATTTAACGCTTAGCCAAAACCGTATCCCCGAGTTTACAGAATACGTGGATGAGTATACTGAGCAATGGGAGTTTATCGGGCAACAGGAAAACATCCATAAAAACACACCGATCTCTTTTTCTCCGTCTGTTATCGGGGCTTCAAATATCAGCGGGGAGGTTGCCGGGGTGCAAATTGACTGGAACTCCCGCTATACCGGAAGGTATTACCTTGATAACACCGGCAATCCGGATCGTTCGTTGGATCCATGGTGGGTTAATGATCTGATTTTATCTTATGATTGGGCAGGTCTGCTCTTTACCGACGAGATAAGTTTCCGGGTGATGATCAATAACGTTCTGGATGAGCGGTACGAATCCAATGGATACACGTTCGGATATATGCTGGGAGAGGAGCATATTCAGCAAAACTATTATTTCCCGCAAGCCGGCCGGCACGTACTGGGCGGGATCACAGCACGGTTTTGAGATTAATAAAAACGGGCAGTAAATAAATATAAGCCTGGCGGGTTTGAATCCGTCAGGCTTTTTTAATTGCTTTATGATTAGGACCCATCATCGGAATGGGTATGGTAATATTATGCGTTAAGTTTAGCTTGAACTGGTACGGGAAATAATCTGCTTGGCTTAAGCAAATTTATTATTTATTCTGTGGTTGATGGGGCATTTATAGGACATTGTATATCCCTAAAACAGATAACTCGTCGCATTATGGACTCGGGTTCGGAAAGAAATGGAAAGCTGAAAAGCAATATTATTCGTGCCATTGATCTTCTCGGAGATGAATCGGTTGATCAAACCGAAATTCGAAATATTCTGACAGATTGCCGGAAATTGCTCGATGCTGATCCAACGGATGGGGCTACCAACAACACAGATTCACTGGCGCAATGGTTGTATTCTGAGCGACTCAAGGAGATGCAGTGTCTGTATGCCATCATTGGGGTGACTCAGGATATGGAAAAAAACTATAAACAGGTATTACAGGAAATAGTTGATTTGATCCCCGGTGGGTTTACCAAGCCGAAAGCCACTGAAGCCTGTATTGAATTAGAGGGTAAGACTTTTTCGACAAAGCATTTTTGCCAGACCGAATCCATGTACTCCTGTGACTTGCAAACCAGGCAGGGCAAAGCAGGCACCCTAACTATAGCATTGATAGACACTGAGTCAAATGGTCATGCTTTTCTGGATGAAGAGAAGCAGCTTATAGAAAAAATTTCCGGACATGTTCAAAACTATTATGAACAAATTAAGGTGAGATCTTCTTTGAAAGAGCGCGATGAATATTATCGGTCTATGTTTGAAAATAGTCCTGACCCGATGTTTTCGCTGGATACCGATGGTGTATTCACGGATGTTAATGAGGCGATGATAATTAAAGCCGAATGCTCAAGGGAGGATTTAGTTGGGGTGCATTATGAAGACTTCATTAGCAAAGAGGAAAGACCGAGAATCAGGAAGCATTATGAAAATACACTGAAAGGGAATGTCAGCAACTACGATGTAAATGCCGTTACGGCAAGAGGCAATCGCCTGATTGTAAATGTGACGAATGTTCCGATAATAATAAGGGGAAAAGTAAAAGCGATACACTCTATTGCCA
>SLQI01000321.1 GCA_007131535.1 Balneolales bacterium
AAAGCCCTTAAATCGCAAATTTGCAATCGTTAATCACTCTGCATCAGCAAAAAAGCCGGTTACCCCAAAATAAGTTAGCGGTCGAGGCCCCCGTCCGACTACCGGCAGGTTCTCGGGTACTTTAATCTGTCAATGTTATTTCGAAAGTGACAATCTCCCCGAGCAATGCCCAGAATTTGCAGTTCACTTCTCCATATTCGTCAGTTCAATATTAAGCGCCTCCGTTGAAATCATGATTTCATGGATGGATTGCCACAGAGAGATCATCAGCATAATTAAACTTACCCCGAAGATGATGGCGCCGGTGAGGTCGTAATCCAGAAACAGGGCGAACATACTGGCTACACAGAGAAAGAGGCTGCCCACTCCCCAGATTTGCATATATTTGATCAGGTATATGCGCCGCCTGAGATTTTTGATCTGCCCGTAAATAATATTCTGCGGATCATCTTCATATTTTCTATTGAGGCTGCGAATGAGATTGGCAATAGTTAAAAACCGGTTGGTATAAGCCAGAAGTAACAGGGAAATGGCAGGGAACAAGAGAGCGGGCGTGGTGAGATCTAAGGTCATAAATCGTTTAAGGATAATTAATACCTGTAAGAAAAGTGGTAGTGTCGTAAGAAAACACCAGGATCAAGGCGCGCGAGGCCCCCAAAAAGCGTAGTGTACAAATCGTACATGAGCATTTTCGGGACGAGCGGAATGCCGATATCGGCGTTTTATTACAGACACTAATTAATCGCAGGCAAATTTACGAAATAATATAGCTAAAAGATGAAAGCTGAGATTTTACCTGCGCTTGAGCATAGGTGACAGTCCGATGCATTCGGAGTGCTTAAGTATTCTTAATTCTTATAACATTTCAGGCAGGAATTGATCACGCCGGTTAATCGTCTTTCCGGATATCATGAAAACTCCATCTCCGGTGTAGTGCAGTGTCTGAGGATATTGCGGGGAATTTGCAACCTGAGCCCGGACAACTTCCCAGATAAAGAAATTATATTGGTCTACAAGTGCATCATCATGGAGAATGCATTCGAAGTTTGCGTAGCATTCACGGATCAGGGGCGCGTTAACTTTATCCGCTTTTTCGGCAGTAAGGCCGAACTTCTGAAATTTGTCGGTATCGGCTCCGGTGGAGTTGCCGATGCCGATTACCTCATCGGTGAGCTCTGTCGCAGGCAAATTAATAACACATTCACCGCTGTAGCGAATCATGTCAAAGCTGTAATTCCCCGCTGAAATAACACACCCGAAAAGAGACGGAGAAAACTCCATGACCGTATGCCATCCCATCGTCATGATGTTGCGACGCCCATCCCTTGCCGAAGAAACCAGTACTATGGGGCCGGGCTCAAGGTATCGGCGTATACTACCGACAGGAATTTCTTTTTTTTGATAATCAGGTTTCATGGTGAATAAAGGTGGTGCAAATTTCGATTGGCTTTTATCAGGGATCGGTTGCTATAGACTTAATGCACTTATACCATTGCCGGTTCCCTGAAACACAAAAACCCGCGAATTGACCTGACAACTCACGGGCTGTTAGAGTGATGGAAATCCGGTTTGGTCAATCCATATGCATATCGGCCATGTGATTATCGCAGCTTACAGCCGGATTGAACGGAAGCAGCAGCCCGTGCGGGTTCTTCCGATAAAGCCAGATATGCAAATCGTAATGAGGCTCAAACATGTGGGCTTCATCAAAATCGGTAAGAGGATTGTTGATCATATAAAAATATTCATAGCCCATGAAATCCGGAGGGCTTTCATTGCCGGCGGCATGCCAGGCTTCATGGAAGACAAGGTTTTCAACCGCAACCAATTCCATGGAGCCGTCGTTCTGGGGCTCATAGATCAGTATAGCCGGATTTCTGAAATCCGTATGCACACCGGTACCGTTTACACGAGGCTCGGTTTCAGTGATGCCAAGGACGTCCGGCCGAAAGTAGTGAATTCCCATAGCCCCCAAAAAAGATGGTAATCCTGCAGCTGACGCCGGCTCACACATATTCATCGGGTCTCTGATGTAGCCTTCTTCAAGTGCTACTTCCACATCCTCAAAGCGTCGGGTCGCCTCATAGATTTTATGAAGCTCGGCAGCAAGTTCGGGGTCGGTCAACCCGGCTTCTTTTATGATTTCCAAAACAGTAGCGTTCATTGGAGTATAATCTTTATCATCGCTTTGGTCTGCAGGCTGGGATGTAGCAGAAATGAGTGTCATCTTTATGATTATACTGAATATCAAAAGCAGAGAAAATCCCGCGTATACCGGGAATAGGTGATGATTCTTATGATTCATATAACAGCCCCTCCAGGCTGAGTAACTAATGTTAGATGATTGATGAGAGTATGTTTACTTGGCAAGGCTATTCAGCAAGAATGTGTAAAAAATTAATTAGGGGTTGCGCTATATCCTATTAATAAAAAAGTTGATTTGGTAGGGCATTAGATGATTGTCTTGTAGTAAAATTAGGATGGTGTTACTCCTGCCTTTTTCCGGGATTACTCATCCATAGTTGAGAGATCAATTATAAACATGTATTCTACCGAATGAAATGAGCTTAAAGAAGTCTTTGCAAAGCTTTAAAGTCTCAAATGCGATTAACCATATATTTAAAACAAACTGAGAAAATCATGATCAAGACACCAAACTATTTCCTGCCGGTATTGGCGGCACTTCTGATTTCCGGCTGTTCCGCCCCTCAAGCGGCAGCCGTTGAGCAGCCGGAGGAAGCGAACGGTCTCACTCCGGAGCATGTCATTGAAATTGAAAGTGTCGGGTCTACCAGTATGAGTCCGGATGGCAATCTGGTAGCCTATACGCTGTCAGTTCCGCGAAGTGAGGATGACGATATCGGTTCGAACTACAGCGAGTTGCATATCTATGATCTGCAAGCCGAAGAGTCCATAGCCGTGATTGAAGCCCCTGAGAGCGCCGCGGCGCCGGTATGGATCAATGACGGGCAGCAGTTGGCCTTTGGCGCGGTATTGCCGGAATACGACGAGCAGCGGCAGGTTTATTCCGTAGATCAGAAAGGGGAAAACCTGGAGCAGTTAACCGAAGGTCCGTACGGAGTCGGGCAGTTTGCTTTCTCTGCCGAATATGACCTTATTGCCTATATCGCAACGGAGCCGCTGCCGGAAGAGGTGCAGGAACGAATTGATCGCGGGTATGATATGCGAGCTACCGGAGAAAACGAACAGTTTGCCCGGGTTTTTACCGAAGAGGTCGGTGGCAGTGATCCGGTTGCGGTAACCCCATCCGATAAACAGGTATGGGATTTTGCCTGGTCACCGGACGGCTCACAGTTCGTTGTCCGCCTGAGTGAATCTGACGGTCCCGACCAGGAAATGATGTTTAGTGAATGGTATACTTTAAATGCCGACGGAGAAAATCTTGAATTGCTGACCGAAACCGAAGGTAAACAAGCGGATGTCGCCTGGTCTCCTAATGGAGAATATATCGCCTTTTTAGGAGCGAAGGTCCACAGTGATCCGTTGGCTCAACGCATCTATGTTGTTGATTCAGATGGAGGCGAGGCCGTTGACATTACCCCTGAAGATTATGAAGGCACTCCCGAATGGCTGGGCTGGAGCGGCAACGATGCGCTTTACTTTGTCGCCGTGGAAAAGCAGCATACGGCGCTGAACCGAATCAACCGGGACGGAACCGGTTTTCAACAGATGACCGGCGGTAATCGGGAGATTTTCCGTTCGGTAAGTTTGGATGCGAATCAAAGTACGTTTAGTGCTTCCGTAAATACGCAGACCCATCCCTCTGAATTGTATACCGGCTCGGTAGCCGATGGTTCATTTGAACGCCATACGCACCACAACTCCTGGCTGGATGATATTACTCTGGGTGAACAAAAAGTAGTCAGCTGGAAAGGCGCCGATGGTCTTGGCATGGAAGGAGTACTGACTCTCCCGGTTGGCTACGAAGAAGGGGAGCGCTATCCGCTGGCTATTTTGCCGCACGGTGGACCGGAAGGCATCAGCATTGACGGATGGAATACGCGCCCGCTATATCCGGCGCAGGTATTGGCAAATGAGGGGTATGTGGTATTCAAGCCCAACTATCGCGGAAGTGGTGGAAGAGGCTCCTGGTTTACGATGGCCAATCACCGGGATCTCGGCGGCAAGGAATTTGATGACGTGCTCAAAGGTATCGATTTTCTGGAAGCAGAAGGTTTGATCGACCCGGATCGGGTTGGAATGAGCGGAACCAGTTACGGTGGTTATTTTTCAGCCTGGGCGGGAACGCGCCACTTCGACCGGTTTGCCGCTGCGATAACATTTGCCGGCCTTTCGAACTGGGTTTCGTTTACCGGTACCACCGACATCCCGTTTGAAATGTCAGATACGCATTGGGATCAACATCTCTTTGATAATCCGGGCCAGTACGAAGACCGCTCACCGGTTTACTGGCTGGAAGAAAGCGATACCCCGATCCTGGTAGCTACCGGATTGGCCGACACCCGGGTACATCCCGAGCAGTCACTTCAGCTTTATACGTTGTTGGATATGCTCGGTAAGGAAACTCAGCTGGTTGAGTATCCGCGCCAGCCGCACGGGCTCACCGAACGCGCTCATCAACATGATTTCATGCACCGGGTGATTGACTGGTTCGGAAGGCACATGGAATAATGTAGCTTCAGCTGTGGCAACGTTGTCCCGGGAGTGGTGGACTTTTTCCCACCATTCCCGGGACGCCTTGCCCGCAACTAAAGTTCCTGGTGAATAATGCAGGCTAAATCCTGATTCTTGCTGGTGTGGATTTAGAATTTCGTGCTTCGAACTTTAATCCCGATAAACCACATTTCCCCCTACGATGGTATAAACCACCTCCGCTTCGGGAATTTCATCTTCATCAACCTGTAACAGGTCGCGGTCGAACACGGTTATGTCGGCCAGTTTGCCCTCGGTAAGAGAGCCGAGCTCATCTTCCATGAATACAGCATAAGCGGCATCAAGTGTATAGGAGCGGAGCGCTTCTTCGCGGG
>SLQI01000363.1 GCA_007131535.1 Balneolales bacterium
CTGGAAGAGGAAATTGCCTTCAACGCATGCACTCACAAAGATCTGATTAAAATGGATTACAGGGATTATGAGGATCTGGTAAAGCCCCGAATTATCCGGGCAAGTGCGCAGATGGCCTGATGATTCGATAAGATCAAAATAACAAAGTGATAAAAGCCCGTCTGTTATTGCTATCGGGTTAACCGGTGGCAAAACGGCGGGCTTTTTTTATGGTTTTGGGGGGGTAATGAAATTATTTCAGCAAGAAACGCAGGTGAAATCTGCGGAGAAAAATTCAGGTTCAGTTAAAACAACAGCATTTCAATTTTCTTTGACTGAAATCACCGAAGTTTTGGGGATCCAATCGTGCAGGCCTCGCGGGCGACCGTTCCCCCCGAGAAAAGTTAATTGTTCCAGTGGAATTAACCGGCAGACAGATCGGCCTACAGCCCTTCCGAAGGTTAGCGGACTGCCATCAGCATTTACGGTTCGGGTTTCAGTAATGAGTTTTGCCGGTGTGACTCCTGCAAAGCCTTCAAACAGGATGTAATAAATCACAAAAAACACATAGTACGAATAACTGTACTCCCGGAAATTTATGAGCTCGGTTAATCCTAAAAGAAAAGTACCGAGCACAATTATTGTAATTATGAATAACTGGTCCAGAAAATAGTTGAGAAAACGTTGTTAAGTAGTGGCTATTGGTAATTGAGAGGCGGCCTGATCACTCATTCGACGGGTGTATTATTTTACGATTAATGGTTAATCACCGGAATTAAATTATTCTTTTGAGCTGGCTTAAGCTCAATATTAACGGTGGTGATTCAAGTATAAAACATTCAACTTAAAGACTGCAAAAACTCAACGCAAATCTCGCTGTTTCGGCTTGGGTAGTGGTTATGATGCGGTATTTATAATGACATGCATTAATCAAACAGGCAGCTGCCATTGCCCGGTTTGAATCAAAAAATTTGCAGTAATTGGCGACAGGATATCAACGGGAAATGATTGGTTGGTTAAATGATACGTAATGAATTTGGCATTATATTAACAAATTATTAAGCTTAACTGTCATTAATTCATACGGAGTAACAAGTAATAATTAAATAAGAGAGGTTTGTATGTATCATGCTTATCAGTATGTCGTGGTTTTATCGATTGGTGTTTTGTGGATATTGTTAAATTTCAATACCGCTGCATGTTTTAGTTTCAATGAAAAGGATGATGAGGAGAAGGAGTTAATTTCTGATCTGTTTCCGGAAGAAATTGGAATGTTTGAGAGATATGAGAAGAGTTATGGAAATCCAATGAGGTTTACTGCCAGATATAGACTCCCAAGAGGCCAGCAACGAGTTTCAGTAACACTGATACGCAGTGAACTTGGTCGCCAGCATTACCAAAATAATCGATGCGAATGGGATGAGCAGTCGGCCGCTGAAATTGGTGGAGAAATGTTTTATGGAGTGGGCGACCTTAGTGAGTCGAGAGTTCGAAATAGGTCAACTATGAATGTGGATGGCCGTATTGATGATTTTACGGTTAATATAACATTCAGTGATCACGGCGATGACCCTGATGAAGAGGAAGTTGAGCAGCTTTTAACGCAGTTCATAGAAGACTTTGAAACTGAACGGCTGTATGAATGGGAAGCTCCGGAAAAAAAGGCTCCACCCATGGTCCTGGAAGTGGAAGCGTTTGAAGACTTTGTGCCGCAAAAAACTGAGCAATTTACCCTTCAGGATATATCGACTGCCAATGATGCGATGCACCTTAAGGCCGAGTACCTGTATGAGCCTGAAGACCACAAAGTGATTTTGCATATTGCTTATGGGGAAGATTCCCGGAGGTTGTTGCGATCTCACCGAAAAGGACAGTTCCGGGCAGCAGTGGAAACCCGGTGTCTGGAGCAAAAGATAGAATCGGTGCAAGAATATCGGGAGCACCGGGACCGGCTACGGGAATCTGTAAGCGAGGCGGATTTAACAGCCTGGGACCTGGAGCACGGAATGATTGACGAACTGAATCCGCTTGTTCAGTTTTTTCCGGCTGAAACCGATCAGTTTTCGGTAGCTTCGCTTAGACCCAATGACGAAGAGTTGGAAGTACGGGGTTTTTATGATCACGAAGGTCATGATGACGAGATCTCCATTGCCGTAACCTACGGCGATAATGCAGCAACAGAGTACCGCAGGCTTCAACTCGCACTGTCTGAGAGCGACTACGGACGAAAAGAGTTAGGCGCAAAAAAAGTAGATTTTATGTATACGAATGGTAATGTGGCAGCACATATCTTCCATGATGATCTGCTGTATGCGATTGGGTACAGAAATCCGGATGAAGAAGATCCTGAGGTGTTACAGAAGAATCTTATATCGTTCATGCAGGAGTTCAGCCCTGACAGTTTTGCAGACTTTGAGCCTTCCACAGATCACACAGTCGAATATGCTAAAGAGGATAAAGGTACTCGCATTTGCTACGATCTGGACTGTGTTACCGAGCAGGTGGCAAGTTGCGAATCCGCAAAACTTGGCGATCGTATTTCCAGGCGGCAAGGCATGACCTTTTCTGTAGAAGAAGCTACAGGTAATGATCAGTGCCGCATTTCTTTGGTATACACCCGCCATCCCGAATCAGATTGGGAGGATCAGCCGTTATATTTTACGTTGAATCAAGGAGATGATTTTCGGGAATTAGCCCCCAGGGTCTTAAACACCTGCCTTGAAGGTGGAGGTTCGGATGAATTCGCCTGTGAAGGACCTTTATTGGATGTAATAGAAGAAGAGTAAAAAAGTAAAACTGCCGGCGAGTATGGGTAGACTCTCCGGCAGTTTGAATTTTCATTTTTAAACGGTAAGCAAATCTGGATTCCGGGGCCATTTCATCCCCCAAACAACCCCCTTACCGGCAGCCCGAGAATATCGGTATGTCCGACCGTCAGGCGGCAGCGGCCTCCACGGGCTTCGTATTTTTTCTGGCTGCTCCAGTTGTCCAGAATCTCCAGGCTGTCCTGGTCAATCATTCGGCGTGCGGCCTCTTCAATGTATTGAATCTGGCGAATGATCAGGTCGCCGTCTTTTTCCGTCAGGTTCCAGTCGCTTCGGGATTGGGAGATCTCAAAATGAGATTGTTCGGCAATGCGGGTAGCTACGGAGGGGGCCCGGTCTCCCAGTAACGCTCCCATGCCCCGGTCGGACCGCATAAACCGGTTAAATGCGGTGGTTATTCGGGCATCAAGGGGGTGGGCCGGCTGCCAGACCATCATCCCGTTATAGTGGAGGGCAAACAGGAAAGCGAGATCAAGTTTTTCCAGAATGCGGAACAAGTTGGCAAGCCACTCCTGTGAGGTATGATCCAAAAGGGCTGAAGCGGTGATGACATCATGGTTTGCCCAGGGTAGGTTTTCGAGATTATCCTCAAGGCTTTCAAGTTTGAGAGCGCAGTTTATTGCAGCTTCGCCGGTTTCGAGGTAGAAAAACCGGTCGCTGGTTGCCGTAAATCGAAAACCGTTTTGGAGTGCCCACGCTTCGGTAGTCTCCAGGGTTTTATTTAAAAGCAACGTGCTGTGGTCTTGCAAAAGCCAGGTCTGGTTGCCACGGAGCCGGGGAGCGAGGTATCGAAAGTTGCCACCTGTACCACAACTCAGATCCATGATCCGTATCGCGCGACGATCCTCATAGAAAGTGTTTAACTGTCTTATAAGATCTTCCGCTCGCGATCGATGGTCATACGATTCGCGGATACGCAGCCACTCAAGGTCAATTTCCGGCATGGATCCAGTTTTGGTGATTAGTTCCGGGTACGTTATCGGTAATTATTCGGAAAACCCAAGAGAAAATTGATGAAATGTACTTTGTTTTAGTTTGTAGTTAGCCGTTGGGGTAATTTGGGAAAATGAGGTAATTTAGGTAATTGGGAAAACGGCTACCTTTAGGTGGCTGTGGGGATGTCCGTGTTTCAGCAACCAACAGCCTAATATCTAACAAGCCTTAATCGTGACAAAAATTATTCTGACTTCACTTTGTACTTTAATAGCAGTCACAGTATTGCCGCTGCAAGTTGGTGTAGCGATGGTAAATGAAGACCGGGCTGAACTATTAGAGTTTATTTCTGAAATAGATGAGGCTATAAACAGGCAGTCTGCAGAATCGCTTGATCGTTTGAGCCGGGAAGTGTCGGCCTTGTGTGAATCTTCCGAAAAGTCTCTTCAGAAGTATGCTTGTTATTATGCAGGTTATATCCACTACCGGCTGGGGACGATGTTTCAACAGTTGAGTGAATCACAACGAGATGATCATATGGATGAAGCGATAAGTTTTCTGGAGAAAAGTATCGGGGTTGATCCGGAGTTTGCAGAGGCTTATTCGCTTAAGGGGAGCAGCTATGGGGCAAAAATCAGCGGAATGTTTTCAGGGATGCGATATGGAAGTACCGCCGAGAATAACCTGGAAAAAGGGCTGGAACTTGTCCCGGAGAATCCAAGGGCTGTTATGCTACATGCAATCAGTCTGCTTGTCAAACCCGCAATGTTTGGAGGGAGAACCCAAAAGGCCATTGACGGATTTCAAGAATCAGCCGAATTGTTTGAGTCCTGGAGTCCAAAGTATCAGCTGCAGCCAGACTGGGGGCATGAGGAGGTCTACGCATGGCTCGGCATCGCTTATCAGGAAAATGAAGAATACGGCCGGGCAAAAGAAGCATTTGAACAGGCATTGGCGATCAACCCGGATTACAGCTGGGTTCGCCGGGAACTCATGCCGGCTTTAGAGGAACAAACAAATTAATGAGTGTTTCTATCCTGCATTAATCACCAAGAAATTTAGTTGTGGGCGGTGTTGACCAGTAACCGATCTTTGCGGATTCTCATTACTGTTTAAAGTTCAAGAAGTCGTTAACAGCCAAACAATTGTACAGCCTGATCAGCTGATTTGGATCTGCCAGGTCTCGTGCCACGGGCATCAGCCAGCCGGCGGAGTACCTTGGCGTCTTGGCGGTTCCTTCTCGTTTAACCACAGAGCACA
>SLQI01000140.1 GCA_007131535.1 Balneolales bacterium
AGGTCGCGGTCGAACACGGTTATGTCGGCCAGTTTGCCCTCGGTAAGAGAGCCGAGCTCATCTTCCATGAATACAGCATAAGCGGCATCAAGTGTATAGGAGCGGAGCGCTTCTTCGCGGGTCATGGCTTGCTCGGGGAAGAAGTATTCACCATCTCCCATTTGCCGGGTGACGGAGGCATGAAAGCTGGCGAGCGGGTTTATTCGCTCCACAGGAGCATCGGTACCGTTTACAATTACCGTACCTTCATCCAGCAGAGAACGCCATACATAAGCACCTTCCCGGGCGCGCTGTTCTCCAACACGACGTGGCACCCAGGGGCCGTCGGAGGTGGCATGTACTGCCTGCATAGAGGCTACTACTCCCAGTTCGGCAAAGCGGGGAATATCATCGGGATGCAAGTGCTGCGAGTGTTCGATTCGCCAGCGCAGGTCGTCATTTAATACCCCGTGTTCTTCAAATAAGTTTTCGTAAATATCCAGGGTCTCGCGATTGCCGCGGTCACCGATAGCATGCACGCAAAGCTGGAGGTCGTGCTCTAAAGCGAGCTCTCCGGCTTCAATGATTTCATCAAGCGGAGTGGTATTGAACCCGGTGCTTTGGGGGTTATCTTCATAGGGTTCCAGCTTCCAGGCGCCGTGTGTACCTAATGCTCCATCAATGGCTTTTTTAATGCCGCCAACAGTGAAATAGGGATTATTGGCAATTTCACCGGCATGATCCGGCAGCCCGTTTCGCAGATTTTCATTGTTATCCCGTGCCATAACCCACAGACGCACCTGCAGCTGATCCTGATCAGCCATTTCGGTAAGCCGGCCGATATCATTAACGGATGTACCGGCATCCTGAACCATGGTTATTCCATTTGAAGCGGCTTCTAAAGTGGCCATTTCAACCAGTTCTTCGATATCCGGATCCCACAGGGCATTAACCTCACTCAGCAGGCGTTGCGCCGTTTGCCGGAAGGGACCGGCCGGATTGCCGTTATCATCGCGAACGATTTCTCCGCCGTCGGGGTCAGGTGTATCAGCATCCACTCCTGCCATTTCGATGGCATATTCGTTGGCAAAACTCATGTGACCGCTGGCGTGTGTCAGAACTACCGGGTTATCCGGTGAAACGGCACTCAGTTTTTCATGATGAGGGAGATCACCGATTTGCTGTTGCGGAGGGGTGGTCCAGTCATCCTGATGCCAGCCGCGGCCACGGATCAGTTCACCATCCTCTGCCTCGGCTACGGCTTCTTCAACCATATCGACGATTTTTTGCCAGCTATCTACATTAAGCAAATCCAGCTGAAGCTTGGCGTTGCCAATACCGGTAAAATGACCGTGCCCTTCAATGAACCCGGGAGTAGCGAACCGGCCTTCCAGGTCGAGGATTTCGGTAGCCGCACCCTCATAAGCGGAAATGGATTCGGCATCGCCGACTGCGAGAATACGCCCGTCGCGGACGGCAAGCGCTTCAGCTTCGGGGTGATCATCATCCATGGTAGCGATGGTGCCGTTGGTTAAGATTAAATCTGCATGATCCTCGGCCTCACAGGCAAAAAGGGTGAATGCTGATATAACCAGAATGGGTAGAATTTTTAATTTCATGGCGCTTGGTTATTAAGGCATGGTTTGTTGGATGATTGCTATTCTGAGATCGGCTTGATGCCGGTGCAATATGATTTCAAAACCGCAATTCCAATTCTTATTGTTTGCAGGTAAACCTTACCAGTGTGAACCGTAAAAATCAAGCAAAGCTTTGGGGGAGTGGTATGCAACTCTTAGGATTTCGGTAACAGCATATGTTTTATATGCGCCGGGATATCCGGAGGGAGTACGTAGTTGATATCAACCAGACACTCCCCGAAATTGAGTTTTACAGGTTTGTTTTCGTTGTAGCAACCCCATGTGTACCCGGCAGCAGCCATGATGGCGGCAGGTGCGCAATAATCCCACAGCCAGGTTTTCCGCCGGCTGACCATCCCCTGTGCGCGTGCTTCCAGCGGCGCGAGAGCATTATGCATATCGGCAATGTGCCCGATACGGCGGATTCCTGTTTCTTTTTCAAATGAGTGGTAAAAGTTCCGGTCAGCCCCTTTGATTACAAGCGGAAGATGTGTATTCCATCGGGTGTTTACTTCAGGCCGGGCGGGCTCATGGTTATTCCACTGGATAAAAACCCCTTCGTCCCGTATGCCATAAATCAATCTGCGTTTCTCGGGCTCGTAAACCATACCCAGAACCGGTTCACCATGCAGCGCCAGCCCGATCATCATGTAGTAGGGTGCTGTGCCGTCAATAAACTGACGGGTGCCGTCGATGGGGTCGATGTACCAAATTATCGGCTCCTGTTCAGTGTAGGATACAATCTGATCTTCCTCCCCGATATAGAGTTCATTGGGGAACAGATCGAAAATCTGCTCTTTGAGATATTCATTGGCCCAGATATCGGCGTTGGTTACCGGCGATTGATCATCCTTTACCGCCGTTTTGATATGGTTCTCACGCCGCATGCGTTCGACGTGATCGCCGGCATGGAGTAAGATAGGGCGAAGCTGTTCCAGTCTTTTATTGAGATGAATTTCCGGGGCTGAACTCATGGTTGTAACATAACATTTTAATCGGGCTCAAGGTTACGTATCTTAATGCAGAATAACCAATCATTGGAGTAAATTAATCCACGGGACATATGGCCAAATCAGCAACGGATTCACTCTCATACGAAAACCTCATGGATAGGCTTGGTGAAGAGAAGAAACGGCTGGAAAGAGAGCTTAAGAAGGATTACCGACGCAGCAGAAAATATGTGCGGGCTCATCCTGAAAAAGGGTTAATGACAGCATTTGTCGCCGGCTTGATCACCGGTATCGTACTTACTAAACTGTTTTCCGGAGAAAAATAAAAACGGCTTAGCAGTCCATTGAAGCACATTGTAATAACGGCAGTCAGCGGCATTTTTTTGGCAGCAGGACTCATTCTGGTGAGCATCCCCTCCGGATGGGATGTAGTACCGGTGATAAACAATTATTTTTCGTTGCAGACCGGACTCTGGCAAAATGCATATCTCGCCGATGATCTTGAAGAGTATGAGTTTCATAGTGATGCGCTTGAAAGCAAGGTGCATATTGAACGAACGGACAGGGGAGTGCCGGTAATTCAGGCCGAGAACTACAAGGATGCTATGGTGGCTCTGGGTTATGTTACGGCGAGAGATCGCTATTTTCAGATGAAATTACAAGCCCGAATGGCTGAAGGCGCAGTTTCACAGTGGTTCGGTTCGGGGTTTGCAGAGTTTGACCGGGCGTTTCTGAACCTGGGGCTTGAAAAGGCTGCATGGGATCATATGGCCAACTTATCCGAGGATAATTACGATCTCATAGCTGCTTACGGAAGCGGGGTAAATACCTATATCAATGAGCATTTTCATACCGCGGCACCGGTGGAATTCAAGCTCGAAAATCTGCCCAATCGCTACTGGCGTCCGGTCGATAGTATGCGAAGCCTGATGATGCTGGCGTATCGCTCGGCTTTCAATACGGATGATATTCAATATCAGAGGGTGATTAATCACATCGGGGAGGATGCATTCCGGGAATTTTATCCGGTTGCGGGAGCTGCTCCGGATCAGCTAAATCAGCATTCCGGTATTGATCTGACGGAGGTAAGCCGGGTACTTCGGATTGCCGGTGAACTTCGGCAAAAGCTGACGCTCGGCAAAAACAGCCCGATTCACTCTAACGCCTTGATGGCCACCGCTGAAAGTACGGAAAACGGGGAGACGCTTTGGTCTGTTGATCTCCATAGTCTCGCAACACTGCCCTCTCACTGGTATGAAGCTCGCGTAGTTTTGCCGGATCGTGAATTACACGGTGTAACCCTGCCGGGGTATCCGGGTTTCTGGACGTTGACCACAGACTCGATAGCATACAGCCTTACGGATGCAGGTATTGATGAAACCGACTGGTATCTTATTGAACTCAATGAAGATTCAACCCACTATCGCTATGACGGGGACTGGCACCGACTTCATACAGATACTTACGAAATCGGCACGGACGGTGAATATGGTGAAGAAACGGTATATTTTACCCGGTACGGTCCGGTGATATCAGATGCGAGGCCGGCTATTAGCTTTTCATCCGTATTTCAGGAAGCTGTTGCAGAACCCATGCAGCTCAAATCACTTGCACTTGCAAATTCAGCGGAAGAACTTGATCAGCATCGAAAATCTGGCAGTCACCGTCCCTTGAAAATGATGGCAGGGGATCGTCACGGAAATGGTTTTGTCGGGATCAGTGGTTTGGTTCCGCTTCGTTCATCACCAGTCGGTTTAAGCGACGGGGCTGAACCCGAAAGCCCCTGGAATGGATTTATCCCTTCGGAAGAATTACCCGTACGATATCTTGAGGATCAACCATTAATTACTGCCGATGAAGTTTTCCCGGATTACAACCGGTATTATCTGGGGATTAATCCACCGCCGGCATGGAGGCAGCAGCGGCTAACAGAATTGTTGACTGAGCATAAACCGGTTTCACCGGATGAATTATCCATATTTTATACAGATGCCAAAATCCCGATGGAACCGCTTCAACCCTTAATTGAAGAAGCGAATTCCCGCCGGTATGATGCTACACTGCGTGAATTAACTGAAATGCTCCGGGATTGGGATTATCAGGCTGCACGGGAAAGCAATTTACCTTTATTGATGGACTATTTTATACGTATTCTGCGCCGTGAAATATGGGGAGAGCTTGTGGAGCTACTACCCCCATCCGATAAAGCTTATTGGGATGAATTAAAGGCCGGAGATGCGATTATCTCTGCCCATAATACCGAAGCACCGCTGGATCCTGTTGAACTATTAGGACATACCATTCCGGAAGCTTATGATGCCTCAACGATTGAATATGGAAGGGTGACAAACTGGAGCTGGGAAGGTCTGAATCGGCTGAGGCTCGGGCATCCTGCCGGGCTTGGCCGGTATAGTGTACTCGACTACGG
>SLQI01000166.1 GCA_007131535.1 Balneolales bacterium
AGAAACGGAGATTGCGGATATGAAACCTGACAGGTTATCCGGGTCTCAACCATTTGAGCAATGGCCTTATTCAGTGATTTTACCGTAAATTGTTACCAAGAGCTTTCTTGAACATTGAACCATTTGAACCTTAAACTGCAATATACTGCCGTTGGTTGATGTGTATTTACCGCATAGTTAACCTTTGGTTTCGTATTTTAGATCAAGTTCGAAGAGGTATTCGAAGTCTAATAGCAAACTTTTTTAAAATCATCCCCTCATGAAACTCAAGATCAAACAAGAGCGGAATCCCAAAACCGGAAAAGCGGTCACGGTTATATCCGATATTAAGCACAATCCACAGGTTATAGAAAAGCTGGCATCTAAGCTTAAATCCGGGTGCGGGGCAGGAGGCCACGTAGAAGGTAAGAGCATTATTATCCAGGGGGCTAAAACCGATCAGGCCAGAAAAATTCTACAGAAAGAAGGGTTTGAGGTTGAAGGTTAGTAATTAAGGTAAAAGAGGGGAGTGAAGTAAGGCAGTTTTTTCTGGCTTCGGGAGGATCATTGGCAGTTCAAGGTTCAACCGGTTCAAAGTTCAAGTAAGCTGGTGGTGCCATTGCCAGCCATAACTCATCGGTAAATCCTGCCTGAAAAGACGATCTCTGCACCCTTAAACCTTGAACCCTTTGAACCTTGAACTGCCATTAGACCACCTGAGGCAAAATAAACCCAAATCTTTACCTAAACCCCAAATCACCAACTTCCTCATAATTGCCCCTGTTCATTACATAAAGCAGAGAGCGCATATTTGCAATATCGGCTGAGGGGTCATCCTCCAGAACAATCAGGTTGGCGAGTTTTCCGGCTTCAAGGGTTCCGAAATCGTCGGCTCGCTGCATGGCCTTTGCGCCATTGCGGGTAGCCATTACGATCAGATCCTCCGTAGCAATTCCGGCCTGTTGCATAGCCTCCATTTCATCATAAATTGAAATCCCGTGAAGCGTTCCCGGATTACCGGCATCGGTTCCGACTGCGATAGGGATTCCGGCTTCATACACTTTTTGGAGATTGTGCAGATCTGTTGAACTGACCCGGTCCTCCTCCGCATCAAATGCCTGAAGCCGTTGCAAAAATCCTTCCGAAAACCGATCATGGTCGCTGAATTGAGAAGCATTGTTGAGCAGCTCCCGGGTTTCGGGATCCACACAGTGGTTGGGGTCATAAATTTCGTAAGGCTCAATACCAGCTGCGGCCCGGTATGCCAGCATGTAGCCGCTGCTGACAATCAGGGTGGGAGTGTAGATCACGTTGTTATCACTTGCGAGCGACAGAAACTCCTCATCCACTTCAGTATCGCTTACGCTGTGAACCAGCAGCTCGGTGCCGGCTTCAATGGCGGCTTTGGCCTGCTCAAGCTGCGTGGCATGTGCGATCAGCGGATTACCCCGGGACTCGGCCTCATCAGCCAATGCGTTGATGTAACTCATGTAATCCGGATCATCCTGCAGTAACTGCCACAGTTTAACTCCCGTACCTCCCAGTTCGGAAATATATTGAACGGTGGTGACCCCGGTTTCTTCCGAATCGAGATGGACCAGCGTCTTATCGGAAGGCAGGTTGAACAAATCGAGCGTAGAAGGGGTGATTAGGGGTCCGGAAGCCGCCACATGCGGAGCGGCCGGGTTCTTTTCGGCGGATTCCTGGAAATCAATCGACCAGGTGAAGCCGCCGACATCATAAACGCCGGTGATGCCCGAGCATAAATAGGCATCATAATAGCGCTGAGGATTCTTTTTCTGATTAGCCGTTACTTCAGCAAATGGGTAGGTATCCCGCAAATCCAGCGCATCCGGACGACTGTCGAAAAAGCCGGTCTGGAAAAAGTGAACATGGGCATCAATCAGACCGGGGGTGATATATTTGCCGGAGAGGTTGATTACCTCAGCATCTGCCGGAGGGTCACACTCATCGGAAGTACCTGCGCAAGTAATCCGGTCACCTTCAATTATAATGATGCTGTTTTCAACAGCTGCAGCGCCGGTTCCGTCAAATAAGGTCGCACCCTGCAGGACCATAGTTTGAGGTGAGTTGGTGGTTCCGCCCTGGCAAGAGCCAAGCAGTAAAGCTGATGAAAAAAGTAATAGGCTAATGCGATCCATGTTCCTGATATTACATGAGACTTCCGGTTTGATGGATTGGGTAATGTAATGTTTCTGCCGGAAGATTTGAAAGGGTTATGTGGTTAAGCTCACCTCTCTATCAGATTTTAACTGCTTAGGGTTCAATTTTTTAAAGTACAAGGGAGCTGGTGGAGGCCTGTAACAGTTTATACAGAAATACATTTACTGGCAGTAAAAGTCTGTCGCAAGATGACCAGACAAGTTTCGAAACATCGGTCTGGTATTGGTACCATAATCAAAAGTGGGAGTGAGGCCGCCACACAATACAATTTTTTCACGGCAAGACTTTTTTGTACTTTCATCGGTGTTCTCAATGCCACTGATAGCGTTTAATAATTCTTATCCCATGAAAATGCACCGATATAAAATGTTTGCCGCGCCGGTTTTATTAGCCTTCTTTACAATCTCTTTTGCAGCCTGTACGGTTGCTCAAAATTTGCAAACACCCGGAGAGCAGGCCGGATTCGAGCGTCATACATCGCACGAAGAACTTGTAGATTACCTTTATGAGGTTAAAGGCGAAACCCGCGATATGATCCTGGGCACGTATGGAGAATCCCGGGAAGGGCGGGAGTTGATGTACGGAATTTTCAGTCGGTCGGGGGTCAGTACGCCTGCAGAAGCTCATGCCACAGGTAAACCCATTGTAGTACTCAGCGCCAATGTACACGGTCACAATTTTATTCTGCGGGAAGCTCTGCTGATTATGGCACGTGATCTTGGTACGCCGGGTACATCTCTCAATGATATTCTGGATGAGGTGATCGTAATTCTGGCACCGTCCAAAAACCCCGATGCCTTAGTTATTGAAGACCGATACACTGCCCTTGGAGCGGATCTCAACCGGGATTATATCATGCTGGAAGAGCCGGCCATGGCCGCATTTATCGGCAACATCATCAATACCTGGAATCCGCATATTATGGTAGATGGTCATGATGGCGGAGCGGGACAATTCGGGGGATCATATCCGTACGATTTGCTATATCAGGCTTCAGCCACTGCCAGTGCGGACCAGTCTATTACCCGTCTGGCGGATGAAGGGGTATTTCCATTTCTCAATGAGCGAATGGAGGAGAACGGATATCGTTCATTTTACTGGGCGCATGGTGATGAAGAGGCCTACTACGGCGGCGGCCATGCTCCGCGAATGGGTCGCAATTATGGCGGCCTGGCCAACAAACTTTCAATACTTTTTGAACATGCCGACTGGCACGATTTTCAGACCGGGGTGGAAAGCGGTATTGTCGCGTTTACGGCCATCCTGGAATATGCCCGGGAGAACGGTGATGAGTTGATGCAGACCCTCGAAGATGCCCGTGCGGAGACCATCAGACTGGGTCGGGAAGCGGAAGGACAGATTCCGGTGGATGAAGAAATGGTAGCCGATGATTTCCGGGTCACCTACGATATCATGGTAGATGACAATCCGGATGAGCTGATAACCATTGAAGATGCCGAGATTATCAAGAAACCTCAGGGAATCACTTACAGGGATCGCCCCTGGGCGTATGTGCTGCCGCCACATGCCGGGAAAGCCGTTGCCATGCTAAAACGCCATAACATTCGTGTAGAACAAATGACCGAAACTATGGAGCTTGATGCCGTTGCGTATACCCTCGGTGGAGTCGGTTATGAAGATACCGATAACAATCATCGTTCGGCATTGCTGCTGGAAGTTGAGGATGAAGTACACCAACAATACGAAATCCCGAAAGGGTCATTCATCATCCCGACCGGACAGGTCCTCGGCTGCTTAGCTGCCCACATGCTGGAACCGGAAACTACGGATAATGTATTCTACTGGAACCGGATGACCCCACACATTCCCATTGCGGAATTCCTGAAATACAAAAACAACCCGGACGAATACGAAGCGCCGCTGCTGCCCATGTGGAAGATTATGTCGGATAAGGATATTCCGGCTGTTAAACTGCACTGATTTTAAATAGTGTCTGTAAGAAAACGCCAATATCTTCGTTCCGCTCGTCCCTAAAATGCTCATGTACGGGTTGTACACTGCGCTTTTTGGGAGCTTCGCGCGCGCCTTGATCCTGGCGTTTTCTTACGACACTACGACTTTTCTTACAGGCACTAAATGGTAATTTAATCGACACCTGCCAGACGTGAACAACTGGCAGGTGTTATTCTACAGTTCATTCCTCCTTCGCACTTCTCATATATTGCCTGCTGCTTCACCGGTAACTTTTCAAGGATCAAGGTAACTGAGTGATTGAAAGCGATATCACCGCGTCCAAAAACTGTAGAGATGTGACTGGCCTGTACTCATAACCTGAGTTCGATTCTAACGTTGGGTAGAACAAAAGAGCTGCAAAAGTAAGTTCACTTCAAATACCTGTACAGATTCAATTATCCTGATGCAAAATAAGCTTTGATAGTCAGAAGTACGATAAAACTGCCAAAACGGAATTCTATCTCCTTACCTCTCTGATTTTGGTTTGATTACCCTAAGTCTCCCACACAGCACCCATCCATTTCCGTTGACTTCAGTCAACGGTTAAACGGCGCCCCTACCGACCACAAAAACGGGGCTTTAGCCCCGTACAGGTAGTTTGACATCTATTAAAGAAAATTCTTCCATGTAGGAATACCTCGGATTTAGAAGAAGGATGGCTGGAGTTGTGGAACGGGGGAAGGAGCGGGGCTAAAGCCCCGCGTAGATATAAGGAGGAGGCGCTTATCCGTTGACTGAAGTCAACGGAAATGGATGGGGGCGAAGCTGATAACAACCGTAGTTGACAGCAACCAGCAACAGACATATCAAGTGCAAAAAAACCACCGTTTGGTCGATAAAAATTTAGAATCGA
>SLQI01000463.1 GCA_007131535.1 Balneolales bacterium
CTGGAACATGTATCCGGTATGCCGTTTGATGAATACATGAAACGCTATGTCTTTCATCCTTTAGGTATGAATAACAGCACATTCGACCCTGATGATGCGGCGCTGGATAATATGATCACCAACTACGTATGGGAATCCGGCACTCAGCAGCCTTTCCCATTCGACTATATTCTCGATGCCCCGGCGGGCCAGATGGTTACCACGGCTTCCGATATGAATACGTTTTTGCATACCATTCTCCGGCCAAACGGCTTACAACGGCAAGGGGTTCTTTCGGAGACTATGCAAAACAATATGTTAACCGTTCAGTTTACGCATCATCCGGAGCTGAGAGGCGGGTATGGATTTCTTTGGAGCTTAACAAGTTACGAGGGGTATCCCATTATCGTTCAGGACGGCGGTTATGCGGGACAGGCTACACGGCTCATGTTATTTCCCGATTACGACAGTGCCCTGTTTATCAATGTTAATATGAGTGATTTCGGATTTATCTCCGACGTCACAAACCTGCTGATAGAATCCAATTTGCCACCGCTCAATCAACAGGCGGCCACCGATTACCCTGTTCGCTATGAAGATGAACGCCCGCTCTCAGACTTCACAGGAACCTGGCGACATACCCGTTACAGCCGGATGGAGCTCACCAAAATAGCCGTTCTTTTGGGTGTGATGGGTAATGAGATACAAACCCATATTGAAGCTGATACCCTTTTGGTCATGCCAAACCATCGCGGAGAGCCAAGGCGTTTGATCCGCAGCGGCCCTCTACTGTTCCACTCCATTGATGACGATTACCGACTTGCTTTCCGGGAGGTTGACGGGAAGCTGACTCATGCCCTTACCGACGGACGCAATGCGATGGAGCGCATCCGACTGCTCGAATCGCGCTCATTTCACCTGCCACTGATCATAGGCTGCCTGGGTTTATTTCTGTTTGTCACCCTGGCTTATCCGACCGTATCTGTATATCGGAAAATGATTAATAAGCCGAAACCTCTCGGCCCGTTTGCCAAAATGGAATGGGGCATCTGTGCCGCTTATATCCTTGGGCTGTTACTTACCATCTTTTTGTTCTCACGTGTGCCTTCGCACGAGTTCATAATCGGATTCAGCTACGGGGTGCCCGGAGGATTATATGTAAGCAGTCTGTTTCCGTATATCGCCTTGTTGATCACCTTGATTCTTGGTTTTAAACTTATTCGTGCAGATGGAACTGCCATCAACCGAAAAATACTGAGCGCCGTAATTGTTACCGTATCCCTGGTATATTTTGTCAGCCTGAGCTACTGGAATCTGGTGGGATGGAAATTTTGAATTGATCATACAACCGCCTTTCGACCGAGCTTACGTTTCCCGGTCAGCCAGCGCCCGGTCAATCAGTAAGCGTAATTGCTGTGTGGCCGCGGCCGGATTATCCGCCGCACATATAGCTGACACCACCGCTATGCCGTCGGCCCCGTTTCGTATTACCTGCATAGCGTTGCTGTAATCAAGACCACCGATAGCTACAAGTTTGCGCCTGCTTTTCCGTGATATTTCCGACAAACCATTCAGTCCCCAGGCACCGATGGTATCCGTTTTGGTGGGAGTGCTGAATATCGGACTCACACCGAGATAGTCCACATCCAGTTCTTCAGCTCTATCGACGTCTTGCTCATTCTCTACGGAAAGACCGATGATTTTATCATTGCCCAACAGATAGCGCGCCTCTGCTGGGTCCATATCGCTTTGACCAAGGTGTATCCCGTCTGCATCTACAGCCAGGGCAACTTCAACCCGATCGTTTATGATCAATGGGATTCGGTATGGTTTTAAAACCTGCCTCAGCTTCAGGGCCTGCCTGGTAAACTCTTTAATTCCGGATTCCTTGTCTCTGAGCTGAACTACGGTAACGCCATTATCAACGGCGATTTCAACTAATTCAGAAAGAGATCGATTTTTCACCATTGTTCGATCGGTTACCAGATATAACCGATAATCGAGATTACGACGCATTCCCGGTATCCAATTTTAACCTTTTTTCGATCTCATTTTGCTCCATGTGATACAGTGCGTCCAAAAAGTGTGGGTGGAAAGTTCCCGGCCCTGCTGACTTCTGTTCGGCCATTTCTCCGGCTATGCCCATAACCGCCATGGCCGAAAGCGCCGCATCAAACGGTAGTTCACATACGGCAGTGAAGCCCGCGGCAAGGGCTGTTGCCATACATCCCATACCGGTAATCTTCCCCATCAATGCACAGCCGTTGAAAACCCTACCCTGACTTTGCCCGCCGATTACATAATCAGTCGCTCCGCTGATCACCGTCACGCATTCATAGCGGTCCGAAAGATATCGCGCAGCCTTGACCGCCGAACTACTCTCCCGGATGCTATCCACTCCTTTGGTCTGAACGTGTTCGGAATACAGCGCGCTGATCTCCGAGGCATTGCCACGAAGAATGTCTGGCGGGAATTCATCCAGCAGTTTGTGTACCACTTGTGTACGATAAGATGTAGCGCCCGCCCCCACCGGGTCCAATACAATCGGAATTTGTTGCTCCTTAGCCGTTTTCATGGCTTTTTCCATCGACTTTACCCAGGAAGCATCCAGGGTACCGATATTAATAACCAGCGCGCCGGAAATGGATGTCATTTCCTCAACTTCTTCAATCGCATGAGCCATTACGGGTGAAGCGCCCGCGGCGAGTAAACAATTGGCCGTAGTATTCATCACCACGTAATTGGTGATATTATGAATAAGCGGAGCCTGCGTTCTCAGCCGATTAAGGTTTTCATATATCTGCTCGTGATATTTCATAAGCAATGCTTCTAAATTTATTTATCCCGATGAGCTTACCCTTTCACAATTAATCATCTTTTCCAATAAACCGTTTCGAGGGCAGATCTAACAGACAAAACTGCCAAAACGGAATTCTATCTCTTCACCTCTCTGATTTTGGTTTGATTACCCTAAGTCTCCCACACGGCATTCATCCATTTCCGTTGACTTCAGTCAACGGGTAAACGGCGCCCCTACCGACAACCAACGGGGCTTTAGCCCCGTACAGGTAGTTTGACATATATTAAAATTCTTCCATGCAGGGATACCTCAGTTTGAGAAGAAAGATGGCTGGATTTGCGGAACGGGGGAAGTAGCGGGGCTAAAGCACGCGTTTATTTGAGGGGGGAGGCACTCATCCGCTGACTAAAGTCAACGGAAATGGATGGGTGCCAAGCTGATAACTGATAACAATGCGTTTTAAAGCTTAATGTATAAGGTTACCTCTTTCTGAATCAGCTAACATACTGCGTTGCGATTAGCAAATTGCATTAAACCAGTACTTATCTATTTTTCTTACCAGCAAACCAGCAACAGACATATCAAGTACAAAAAAACCACCGCTTGGTCGATAAAAAATTTTAGAATCGAACTCAGTTATATATATGCGAACGGCATCCCTGTGTCGTTTTCGATGTGTCCTCAAGGTTCTTGACATGAAAACATTATTTCAGCATCTGGTCTGTCAGCATCAACTTATTACTGCAATTTTTGATGCATCTATCACATTGGGTCTGATGTTTCAATTTAATTATTATGCATAAAGCAAAATTCTTCAGTGGCCTTCTCCTGGCAATTATTTTTATAGTCAGTGTAGTTTATTTTTTAAACCGATCGGCATTTCAGACAGTTTATCAAAACCGGGAAGCTTTGGCCGAAGGGTCAGAATGGGTTGAAAAAACGTATTCCCTGGCCGGTTTAATTGATTATATCGAGGGCAACCCTGAATATGTCTCGGTAACGTCTCTAAATCTTACCTATCCGGATCAGTCTATTCGCTATCATGATGAAAAGCCTCGCGTAGCAGGCGCGGTCGGCCACATTGTATTACTGGGTACCTGGATGGAGGCCGTCGGGCAAGGTCGCTTCCCTGCCGATTCGCTGGTAGCCTTAGAAGATATCGAACGCTTTCATGTTCCGAATGTCGCCTCCTCTTCCCACCGTGCCGGAATGGGGTTATTATATGATCAATCTGAGGATGAATATGTTCAGCTGAAAGCTGTTGTACAGAATGCTCTCAAAAACAACCATCTTGCCTCGGCTGATTTCTGGTATGATCTGCTCGGTTTTGAACGGATTGACTCTTTTCGCCGGTACCACTTCGGCGATGATATCGAAACTCCACTGCCGTGGTCCGGCTTTTATATTCTGGCTCAACCGATGCTGCACGGACAGCCTGCCGGAGAAAAGCTGAAGGAGCTTTCTTCTATCCCGCGAGACTCCCTTTATGCTTTAAACCTGGATCGTTTCAGTCGCTATCAGTCGGATGAGGAGTACCGTAGTCAGGTTCAGCAGGCATTTGGCGGAGACGGACACAATCTCAATTTTATTGAACAGCGCAAGTTGTATAATCTATTACCCAGGGCTACCACGTATGCGCTGGCCCGCTTTGCCGAAAAGATTTTCAACGAAGAGCTTATATCAACCGAAGCAAGTCAACAAATGTATGATTTGATGAACTGGCCGCTTGAAGAACAGGCAACCCGCCGGCACCTGGAACGCTATGGGGCCGTTTACGACAACCGAATGAGCCTGCTCGGGGGTATCGATTTCGGTGAATCTGCCTACACCGGGGAACGATATGCTCAGGCTATTCTGTACGATGATATGCCTATCGGCTTGTGGATGCACATGTCCAGCAATTTCATGAATCAGGATTACCAAAAACGGCTGATGTATGACCCTGAACTGCATCGACGGAGCGTTTCGGCATTAACCGATTGTGAATGATAATTAGAGCATCCTCAATAAGTCGAACCATTCCAAACTATGCAAGATAAAAGACCAATCGTGCAGCTGTGATGATGCACACTGTATAGTTCTTTTGCTGATTGTCCAAAATTTGAATTATTCCCCGCCGATAGGATAATCAAGTTGAGTACCTGTGTTAGGGTCTAAAGATAGCCCAAAGTCCGTAGCGCAGCGAAGGACGACCGAACATAGCCC
>SLQI01000012.1 GCA_007131535.1 Balneolales bacterium
ACGGTACGTTCCAGCCCCTGAATTGGTTCCCCGCGCAATTCATCAAGCCCTTCATATACCATTTTGAGGTGATCATCGTCCGGACGATAAAAGAAGCCTCCGCCAAAACCTGATGTAGACAGAACACCGGGTATAATCGGCACTTCTGTATCGGCACTTACAGCGGCAAACAAGCCAAAAGACAGGTCACTTTCCATTGTTGAAAAACCTCCGGCGATCATAGCTGAAAGCTCCGATCCGCCTTTTTCTATTGAGGCACTTCCCACGGCAAATAACTCAGAACCGCCATTTGCCTCGGACTGATAAAGCAGACTGGCACTTGCCTCCGCATATTCAGCCAATTCAATAGACAGATTGGAGACGGCCAGAGATATATCACCATCTATCGTTTCGTAGAATACAAGTTCTTTAAGCTCCCCACCGAAACTTCCTGAACTGCTTCCGGAACCACCAAGGGTCAGCTCTAATGCCGGTCCGTCATAGTCATCGTCTTCACACGGCCCGAAACAAAGATACTCGACAAGTTCCAGCTCCTGTGTTTCTTCTTCAGCATCTTCAAGATCGCTGATTCCCCGGTCGAATCCGTCAGCTATGGTATAATTAAACCCGTCGTCATTCGACTTGTGAATAAACGTACCGAGCTCAAGAGTGGCTATTCCATCGAAGAGGGACAGTTTTACGTTGGAATCAAAATTGCCGATTTCGTCAATCCCGTTGGAATTAATCAGCATTCCTTTAAAGCCGGCTTCTTCCACTTCAATACCCGGCACCTGCACATTGCTTACGCTTCCGTTCAGCGTAATCTCAAAAGCCTCTTCATTGGAAGATACGACATCGGTTTCAATCATCACCTCGAACAGGCTGTGCTCAAAGTGGAAGCTGCCGTTCCCGGTGATGTTGTATTTAACCACCGGCGTTCTTCCCGCTTTAACGGAAATGCCAGGATTGTTTTCCACGTCATTGGGCGTTCCCAGTTGTATTTTTTGGCTGCCCATGATGTCAACATTACCGGCCAGGGCCATGTGCGTGTCGGAAATATTCCGCGGATCAATATCCAGCAGAATATCGGTGAGGGTTATCGATACCTGAGACCCCAGCTCGATCTCAATTTCATCTTCATCCTCGGGATTAAAACCGGATTCATCGGGGATATCTGCATCGACCAATATTTCTCCGGTGGCCTGATTGCGTCCGAGCGTCACATCAATCAACCCATTCTGATCCACCGGATCGGGAATCAAAAAGAAGAATCGGGCCGATAATGCCAATTCATCTTCCTGGTCGCAGCTGTCCATGCCTACCGATTGCAACCTCAGATGCTCCCCGAGTATATCAATCTCGTCCATTCCAACCCCGCCGATGCAGAAATTGCCATCGGTATCCGCTTCCAGATCGTGGAACTGCATTTCTTCCTCAAGAAAGGTGAGATCACCGCTATCTACCGAAGCCGTCAAAGTGCTTCCGGAAATGGAGAGTGACGCTCCGGTAAAACTGCCGCTAAACGCACCTTCAAAAAAGTCGAAGGTCTGCTCTTCCTCCAGGTTCAGGCCGGCCTCATCTATGTTAAATACCATTTGGGGGCTGTCCTGCAGATCATTAGCTCCGATCTGCATATTCTGCACGTAAAATTGCAGATCTTCCCCGATCATCTCTTCAAAAGAGAGGGTGCCGCTGAGCGTAACGATGAATTCATCGTTATCTACCGAAAGCCCGAGGCCCTCGTGTTGATCGAGGTTAAAATTTGCAAACCCAAATCCGGGCGAATCATGATCATCATCCGCTAAATCAACATCGAGATTCCACCCGTCGTCATATCCCCCGGAAAAAAACACCGGGTAAGCGTCCCCGTCCTGATTTTCAAGCAACGAGGTTTCCACAAACCCGGACAGCTGAAAAGCAGCCGGGGAGTTTATGGAAAACTCCGCTCCGTACAGGCCGACCAACAAGGTATTTTCTTCGGAATCGCCGCTCAAAGTTGAGGCAAGTTCCCTTTCGACGGCGGGGGACAGGTCGGCATCATATTCATCAATGTGCTGACCAAAATCTATACTGGCTTCTGTGAATCCGCTGCTGTTAAGCGCCGTCATCACGGAAAGCTGCTCATCCCCGAAAACTTCGGGAAGCCGGGCTGAAATAACCGTAGCCAGCTCACCGGAGTCAACGCTTATCGAATCCACTGAAACCGGTAAGTTGAGGTGAGGCTCAAGATCCAGTGATGAGGCCAGCGTAATCTCTCCGCCATTGGGGATGTAGGAATCATCGGTAGTTAGTATAAACTCCGCGTCCACATACGGCTTCTCATCACCTCCGGCATCTTCGAGGGCCGGGAAGTATACAGAAAGCGGCTCGCCTTCGGTTGCCAAAGTATACCCACCGTCATCATTGGATTCCGCATTAATCAGCAGCTCATCATTTTCGTCTTTAATCACCGCATAGGCAATATCAGATGAAGGCAGCCCGAGTGTATCCGGCAACTGGGCTATGATGGTTTCTACAAGGTCTATTCCGTTTTCATTAAATACTGCCAATAAGTCCTCTTCATCTTCATCCGTATACAGACTTGCCTGCCCCTGCTCCACAACCGGGGCCTCCTTGCTGAATGTGAAATTATCCTCAAAGGCCACATGGAGTGAAGCCATCTCTTCTCCGGCAAACCGTAATGAAGCCCCGGCATTTCCGTCAAAGTTCAAACCCGAAGCATCTAAGGTAACTTCGCTTTCAGCCACCATAATCAACCCGTCATCGACCGGGATTTGCTGAACATCAGTATCCGTTATGGAAGCCGTGAGCGGGCTGAATCCCACCTCCATGCCAAGGCCGGCGGATATCTCAGCACTTCCTCCTACTACGCCGAAATCCGGCATTCCGAACGTGAACTGATTAAACGCCACATCTATCTCGGTTGCTCCCGCATCGACATGTCCCGCACCATCGATCATAAAACCGGCGGGGGAAAGCTCCGCTTCATACACTTCAAACTCAAGAAAAGAGGGGCCGTCGAAAGGCTGCTCCATCCGGAAAGGCTCATTTACTGCGATTTCTCCATCAAGTATTTGGCCGTTGATCAAATCAAATTCGACGTTCCCCTGAGCCGTAACTTCATTTTCCGGTCCTTGTAAACCGGCCGTGAGGCTGCCATCAAAAACAACCTGCTGTTGTTCGTCTTCATAATCAAAATGAAGTGATCCGGTTCCGGCAGTAAGGGTCAGCGGTCCCAGCTCCGCAGATCCGCAGGGTTCGATATTATCTATTGATCCCTGAATTCCTTCCCCGCCGGATACCTCCAGATCGTACTGAACATCCATTTCGCAGTCGGAATCCGGGTCATCAAAGAAAGGGATTTCTTCCACCGAACCTGAGAGCGAAAGATTCAGTTGCTGTGTTGTTTCGCCGGCTTCCTCAATTGCCTCGAGAGCTCCGTCGATTTGTTCTACACGAATTTCCGGGGGATTTAAATCCGGGGGACCAACCGGGATTACCAGACCGGGTCCCAGATCGGTAACTTGCATGCTTCCGGTAAGAAATCCATCCTGCAGGGTGACTCCGGTAAAGGTGAATCCATCAGGCGGGTTGATATTTCCGTATTCGAAATCCGGCAAATGAACTTCAAAATCCAGATACGGTGTAACATCCGTAAGTGTACCTTCATACCAGTTAAACGTCACTTCCTCTTCGGTTTTCAGCTGCAGGGGAGTAAACTCAAAACCCGCCAGTTCAAAAGTCGGGAGCTGTAAGCCGTCGAGATTGTCATCATTGATTTTTTGTGCGGGAAAAGTTACCCCATCGGTGTGCAGCACCAGATCATTCATGGGGATAGTAAACGGGTCCTGGTCGCCGATTGAAAATGCAAAATCCGCATCCAGCTCTACTTCCCAATCCCAGCCTTCGGTTCGGCTGTATTCAAGCACCGGCATCGAGATAATTTCATTGATGTTAATATCAAACCCGGGCAGGCCGATGGTAAACGGACTATCCGGTGCCGTGGCTTCAAACTCAGTTATGGTGAAACTGCCCGGGATCAGGTTTAGACTCATTTCAGCCAGGCGTGCAACCTCGGTATCGGGGTTGGCCAGTTTGAAATCAGCGTCAACATCAAAGTCGTAGTTAATGCCTTCTCCGGACAGCACCGGCAGAGAAAGGCTGCCGGAAAGACTGTTCACCCCTACTAAAAGCCGATCGCTTTCCGGAACTACCGGTACATCGGCATTGAGATTTTGAAGATCAAACTCACCGCTTAACAGACCTCCGCCGGAAATTTTCAGCATGGTATTGGCCTCATCGGTTACCGGATGATCGAATACCCGCAGGTCACCCAGAATCTGCAGATAATTTCCTTCATCTGTCAGATGCTCGGTATCACCGAACCGGATTTCACGGACATCAAACGGAACGCCAATTTGATCTGCCAGATCGGTGTATGGGTTATCCTCTGAAATCGTAACCCATGCATTCCCCGAATCCACCTTGAAATTCCCCGGCGTGGCGGTGATCGTAAAATCCTCAAACTCAACGCCACCGATAGCCGGCGGGTTTGATTCATCCAAAGCAGGTACAACCAGTTCTACGGGAGTATCCGGCAGTGTCTGCAATTCAATCAACCCGGGTTCGGGTTCTTCAAAATCAACCAACAGCTCGCCATCGCTGTCCCGAAGCCGGAAATAAGCAACCTGCGTATGGGGTGCCGGC
The DNA here is from genome assembly GCA_007131535.1 of Balneolales bacterium. Lineage (GTDB taxonomy): Bacteria > Bacteroidota > Rhodothermia > Balneolales > Natronogracilivirgulaceae > SLJN01. Next base: position 4,687 of record SLQI01000012.1, read on the forward strand.
AGCTTATCCGGCAGGATTTCATCGGCAAAACCACTGATCACCGGATGAAACCCGGAAGCGTCGAGATAGGCGATCCGTGTATCGTTATAATGAAAATCTATCTGTCCGGAGCTTACCCCGAATGGGCTGACCTGAAAGGCAAAGTTATCCGAAAACGCTACTGTTACATCATCAAAATCCAGATCTTCCAGGGTGATGATACCTTCGGCTTCTCCTGAAGTCGTAACTCCGGTACTGTCGTAACCGACTTCTCCGCCAAGCTCCATATATAATCCATTATCCGGAAGCTC
>SLQI01000386.1 GCA_007131535.1 Balneolales bacterium
ATTGTTGGTTACCTTTGTTCTGCATCTGAGTGATCGCCATACGGATCTGCAGCAGCACCTGAAAATTAAAATTGCCCCCGTAATGCTTGCCGCGGTTACCACAGCCATCGGTTTTGGTTCGCTGATCGGCAGTGAGTTTCAGATCATCCGCAGTTTCGGACTGCTTACCTCGCTCGGACTGCTGACCGGCCTGATCATAATTTTACTTATCGGGCTGCCCGCCTTAACCACCGACCAAATTTCCGGGGAGAATCAACAATCCCTCTTTAGCCGGATGCTGCAAAGCTGGTACCATAGTCTGACTCGCTTCAAAGCCGCTTCCGTTTGCATATTTGCCCTCGGGATTATCATCGCCGGGGTGTGGATGTTTCCCCGCATTCCGGTTGATACCAACACCATCCGGTTTTTAAGCGAAGACAACCCGGTCCGGCAGGATGTACGGCTGATTGAAAACGAATTCGGCTGGTTCAACCCGGTGGATATCATGGTTAAGCGATCCGACGGAGAGCCGCTGCAAGGGGAGGACTGGGAGACTATCACTGAAATGAATGAGCAGCTGTCCGGGCTGGAGTTTACCGAAGGCGTCATCAGTTATGACATGATGCTGCCGCTGGAACTGGAGCTGGCCGGGGCGGTCAGCGATTTATATCTGAATGAGGACGGCAGCGCCACCCGGTTGATGATGCGGATTCCCATGCAATCAGCCGGTCAGATGCAGGAGTATTTAGATGCCATCATGGCGGAAACGAGCCGGGTTGCCGAATCCGGCGGTCTTGAAGCTGAACCAGCCGGGTATCTCCCGATCTATCTGTATCAGATGAATCACATTGTTTCCGGCATGCTCGAAAACCTGGCCATAGCCCTGGCACTGATCATTGCCATTATCATGGTGGCTATGCGAAGTGTGAAGACGGGGTTGTTGGCGCTGTTTCCGAATCTGTTCCCGCTTCTGTTAATCGCGCTGATCATGGCCGTGGCGGGAATCCTGCTTGATATCAGCACCTCGGTCATTGCCTGCGTAGTCATCGGCATCGTGGTGGATGACAGCATCCATGTGTTATGGTATTACAAACGGTTCGGCGCTTTGACAGGCAAGCAGTTTTCTGAGTATTCCGGCTCTCTGGTTCGTTTGTTGCGGCCGATCACTACCAGCACCATCATTTTTACGCTCGGGTTTCTGGTACTCACGTTCAGCAATGTGGGCTCTATCGTCAATATGGGGCTGCTCGGTGCCCTCGGGATGCTGGCCGCCTGGACGGCTGATTTGGTGCTGTTTCCGGCTTTGATCAAACTGGTGCAAGATCCGAAGAAACCAACAGCTCGACCGGTTCTTTGATGATCGATTTAACCTGTCCGAGTAAGATTTAAAATGATTAAAATACCTAATATTAAGTATTTACCGTGCTGCTGAAATAGTGTAGGTTTCCGGTGAAGATTGTTTGTTCGGCTTTGAGTTTAGGCAAATTTATCTAACAGAGCGTAGAGTAAACGGACCTTGGCAGATAGATTTCCTAATGCTCAAACAGACAAACAACTGAACAACCTGATCAGCTATTACGGACCTGGCAGGTGGGTGTTGGGAGGTGAGTGTTGGTAAAAGGATTTTTTGTATGAAATTGACTGCCTTTTTAAAAGAACGATTTCCGACAGGGCCGTACCTGGTATTGGTCGGACTTACCATTGCGGTGAGCGGGGCAGATGTGTTGGATCAGGCCGGGCATCCTGCAGCCCTTATTGCGGGGTTGGTGCTTTTTCTGTTGTCTTTCTTCCGGTTACGGTTGTTTGATGAGATCAAAGACTACGAAACCGATATAAAGTGGCGGCCTGAACGCATTGTGGCCAGAGGCGAAGTATCCCTGGCGGATATCCGGCAGTGGCTGGGTGTCACGGTATTGGCGGAACTCCTGATTCTGATTTGGATGCCCGGTCCGGTACAGTTCTGGTACCTGGTGGCCGCGACCTGGTCGGTTTTGATGTACTATGAGTTTTTTATTCCAAAATGGCTGGAGCGTCACTTCGTGATCTACGGACTCACGCATGTGATGGTGATGGCTCCCCTGGCTCTGGCAATGCGGGGCTTATGGCTGCCGCAGAGCGGACCGGCACTTCAACAGGATTGGGCTCTTATGCTCGGCATCACCGGGGCCGGCTACCTGTTTGAAATCGGGCGAAAATTGCGGCGGCCCGAAGAAGAGCAGCAGGGGGTAGATACCTACTCCGGCAAACTGGGTCAGCCTTTGGCAACCGGTTGGTTTGTGCTCTGGATCGGGATTACCTGGGGGGCATTTTCTATCGCGTTTCCACAGGCTATCTGGTTCACCGGCATTCTCGCAGGTATTGCTGCTGTGTATACCGCCTTCCATATCCATGCTACGGCTCTGCCGGTACAAAAGCCGGCGGAGCTGCTTTCTTCCATTTTTGTAACCCTGTTGTACGTGAGCATCCTTGTTGTCATTAACACCAAGCACCTTCCGGGACCACCGCCGGCTGGCGGATACCCGTGGTAAGTGATATAGCAGATGCTACTGCCTTATTATTCACCTGCGGATACCCTTTGCGATATAGAGCCCGGGTTAAACTTTATGAGTTTAATGGACCTTCCAGGTCTCTGGACCTGTAAGATAATAGATGATAAAAAAGCTAAGAAATAATCCAATTCATAATCCGGCGAAATCATGACACACCCCACCAATTCCAGACCATTTCACGGCGGGAAGGCAGAAGGCTTGATTGAACTCAACAACGCGGGATTCAACGTACCGCTGTTTGATATCATCCCCGCTGATTTTCAACTGAATTGGCTGGACCGCCGAGACTTAACGGATGATTTCCTTAGTAGCGTTAATGATCGTCAAATACGGGAACAGCTTAAATCCCGCATTGATCAGCAGGACTGGTCGGAAACGGAAGAAAAACAGCTGAGCCACATCTTTAACACCATCAGCGAAAACGGCCGGTATCGGGTATCTGTGCGTTCATCAGCTCTGGTGGAAGACGGTAAGCTCCATTCATTTGCCGGGATGTTTGAAAGCGTGCTGGATGTCGAAAACTATAAATCCTTTCTAAGCGCTGTAACCACTTGCTGGAAATCGGCACTGGATGAACGGATATTCAGTTACATTGAACGAAATAACGTGGCCGGCCCCTACATCCCGTTTATGCCGCTGGTGGTTCAGCGCATGGCCGGCGGGGAGGTTTCGGGTGTGCTGTTCACCTGGAATGTGCATCATCAAAACAGCGGGTTTATTGTGAATGCGGCACCGGGAGCAGGGGAAGGAGTGGTTTCCGGAAATGTGGAAGCCGACAATTTTATACTTGATGAACAAGGTTCAATCATTGAAAAACACATACACACCAACGGCAGGGATTACGGCTGTTTGAGTCCGGAGCATCTCGAAAAATTATCAGATACCGGGCGTAAAATTTATCACCACAAAAACTTTCCTCAGGATATCGAATTCACGTTTGAGGGAAACGAGCTCTACATCCTTCAAAGTCGTGATATCACTACGGCCAATTCGGGCTCCCGGGTTACCATATTCGACAATTCTAACATCGTGGAGAGTTATCCTGGTGTTACCACTCCGCTGACCTACACGTTTATCCGTCCGGCTTACGAAGAGGTATACCGCAAGTTTTTTGAGCTGACGGGACTCGGCCCGAATAAGCTGGAGACCTACCGCCGGGATTATGCAACGATGGTCTGCTGGATCGACGGACGGGTTTACTATAATCTGAATTCCTGGTTCCGCACGCTTTCATCTCTGCCGGGGTACCGGTTTAACCGCGAAGCTATGGAGCAGATGATGGGAGTAGAGCAGCCCGGCGCTTATCAGCATGTTAAACTTCCGGAGGGATATCGCGGTATAAAGAAGTTCACTCACGGGTATCCCGAAATCATCAAACTGATCTGGCGGATATTCCGAAACCATGCAAAAAGTGAAAAAATGGTGCGGGATTTCATGCAGCGGTTTCACTCCATCTTTGATGAACTGGAAGCCGAAAATATGGAGCAGAAACCCGCCCGCGAGCTTGCCGACTTGTTTTATCATCTCGAAGACCGCTTGCTTACCAACTGGCAGGCACCAATTGTAACCGACCTGTATGCCATGATATTCCATGGGCTGCTGGATAAGCTGACGCAAAAATGGCTGCCGGATCATCCGACACTGAATAACGAACTGCTTGCCGGAGAAGGCGATGTGGAAAGTGCTGAGCCGACGCGCAAGCTCGTGGAAATGGGGGAAATGGTGCGCAAGGATGAGCAATTATCCCGGTTGTTCAAGTCGATGGATGCCGGGCAGCTATATGCTCGTTCCAGAGTGGACCCGGCATTCGGGCAGCTTAACAACCGTGTTGAAGCGTATCTGCAAAAGTACGGGTACCGCTGCGCCGGTGAGTTGAAGCTGGAGCAAGAGACGCTGCGCGAACGGCCTCAGGATATTTTCAGGCTTATCAGTCAGTTTGTGGATTCCGGTCTGGATACCGGCGAGCTGAGCAGCAGGGAGCAGCAAATTCGTGCCGAAGCTGAGCGCAAGCTCACCAAACACCTGGGCTTTTTCAGACGGATCATATATCGCAGAGTACTAAAACGGGCGCGCCGGCATATTCGCAACCGTGAAAATCTGCGTTTTAACCGCACCCGGATCTTCGGGAAAGTCCGCGAAATTTTTCTGGGCATTGGCCGCGATATGAAACGCAACGGATGGATCGATGAGGTCAATGATATCTTTTTCCTCACCCGCGATGAATTGCTCGGCTATGTTGATGCAACCACGGTCACCCGCAATTTCAAAGGACTGATCGCACTGCGCAAAGAGGAGCATGAAGAAAACAAAAATCAGAAAGTAACCGGGCGTTTTACGGTGCACGGAGCGGCGTTGTCATCCCGGCAAAACTGGTTGGAGCAGGAGCAGGTAAATCAGGATGCTGAAGGAGTTTTACGGGGG
>SLQI01000506.1 GCA_007131535.1 Balneolales bacterium
GTGCGCATCATCACAGCTGCACGATTAGCCTTTTATCTTGCATAGTTCGGAATGGCTCGACTTTTTGAGGATGCCCTAATTACATTAAACTAAATTAAGCACACCACCTATGTATAGCGATTTTAAAGAGATAGAAAATTAAGCCTTGAATCTAAACAAAAGAGATAAAGCGCGTCTGGCTGACTAATTATTGCAAAGTATACATGGCAAAATTGATCCGGATATTGAACAAGCCTGGATTGATGAAATCCAAAAGAGAAAAGAGTCACTGAAATCTGGTGAGGCTTCTCTTCACTCCGCTTCGGATGTATTAAATGAAGCCAGAAAACGTCTCCAACAGTGACGATTACATTTCATTCAGAAGCCAGAAAAGAATTTTTTGAAGCAGCTGATTATTACGAAGAGCAGGTAGTTGGCCTGGGGGATAGTTTTGTTGATGAAGTAGAAAAAGTATTGGAAGTAATCATAGAAGGCTTTGCAAAACCTGGATTTTTGGCCGAGATCAAGGCCAGAGGAATTTTAAAACCGCAGCGTATTAAGCATACGTGAGGATTTTAAAATTTCGATAACGCCAGAGCTCGGTCAAAAAGACGGTTTTGCAAAGCCTTCTCACACAACAATCTGCTTCCGGAGCAATGATCACGAAAACTGAAAGGAGATTTTTAGTGTCTCGCTTTCCCTATGGAATTATCTATTCGGTTGAAGAAGATCAGATTATAATCTTTGCTGTAATGAATTTAAGGCGTAAACCCGGATACTGGAAATCTCGAACTTAAAACCTGTGGGTATAACCCGCGAAAATCTATCTGAATTGGTTTTCTGGTTGCTTGTTACTGGTTGCTGGTTTTTCCTCCACGTACATTGATAAAGGCATAATGTGACTTTTCCGGGGAGCCTTCAACCGGCTACTCAGGTTCGGCCGGATCCGTGAGATTAACATTGCCGAACACCGGCTTCCAGGTATTATTCCAGGTGTGTCCTTTTCCTAACAAACCTCTTGGCAGGTCACCGTCAAAGTGGTCGGGAATTCCGGCGATATCGTAGGACTGCAGGAAGCTTTCCGGTTTTTCTTTGTACCGGTATAAGAATTCAAAATCGATCAACTTTATCTTGTGTTCCGGGGTCAGAATTAAGTTATCCGGATTAAACCCGATTAAAGCATATCCTTCCCGATAAAATGTCTGCATGGATTTAATTACCTGATCGGCATGGGGCTTCAACAGTTTCCGCTTTTTTCTTTTCGAAAGGCCTTCAAGTATATTTTCATACCAGGGGATGATCACATAGTTATCACCTTTTTCCCAAAGAGGGGGTACGGTATCGAGTTTTTGACTGAAGGTTTCGCAGGCAAAAGCTTCGTGTTCCAAAAATCGCTGAAACCCGGCTTTAAAAGTTTTTTTAACCGCTTTTTTCCCGTGGTAATCAATTTGCTCAATTTTAGCTCGTGTGCGGTACGATTTATAAAGATGCAGGACAGGAAACTCAGTCCGGTACTGCTTTTTTCTTTTTTCAACCTGTTTTCGTATATCGTCAACTTCATCCGGCATTACATGCTCAAGATACTCATACGCCTCTACCTCATTATCTGCTGAATGGATTGAATTTACATGGTTAAAGTAAAACATTTCATCATTCAGATAATCCCGGATCGTATATTTCAGCATCACATTTTGATTTTTAACAAACGGATGCGTTTCCCGGGTGGACTCGTCTGGAGATTTTGGGTGATAATCAAAACAAATCAGGATTGTCGATGGCGGTCCGCCACTTTGTGGAAAAGGTCCTTTGTCCCACTTGCCCCCGCGAATTTTATTGGTGGCCCGTTTCTGCTCTTCCCGGTCCAGAGTTTTTACTTTTAAAATCTCCAGCCCTTTGTCGCTGATGATATTTTGTATTGTATCCAGCTTCCCGTTGTCCATTGCCCATTGCCGTACGATAAATACCAGCATCTCACCCTCACTGTGGTCATAATCCGAGTCGGGCAACAATTCGTATAACCACGGATCTTCTTCTGCCATTTTTCTCAGGGTGTCAAACTCAGGTGACCATCCCTCTTTGCACAGCAGCCGGTATAGCTCATTGAACTCTGCAAAACTCCGGCCTTCAAATCCGGCAGGTTTTGCCAATTCTCTTAAATAAGCCAAATAGTCATGATCTGCCTCATATTTCTCTTCCGGATGCTTCGAATTCGGAAGTCCCGACTCACTGCCTTTATGAAAAACCGCATGATAAGCAAGGCTCAAAAAATACCTTCGCGGATCGGGTACCGAAAACACCTTCTTATGCCACTGTCGGTTTTTCAAAATTTCTCGTGAAAGCTCCGGCGGGTAGTAAGGCAGATTATTAAGATGGTGGCCATTTCCGCCACTCACTGTATAGATATCAAATTTTTGTTGATTTCTGTCACGGCCGAACAGGTCAGCTATTTTATCCAAATCCTCATCTGCAATCAAAATGTCAATATCCTCACCGGGTTTAACATCCGGTAAATTTTCAAACCATCGTAAAACTACATAGGTAACTTCTCTGTTTTTTAATTCTTCAAAAAAATCCACCAGAGACAGTTCGGGATGAAGAAACTGCCTGACGTTCGACTTCTGTAAACTTTTAAGACCGGGCAAACTCACCAGCCGCTCTCGGGTTTGGCTTGATAAGACTTTTTCCCCAACACTTTTCGCCATTCCCAAAACAGAGTCTTTTGCCTCAAACGGAAAACCAACAACCGCATTTACGACTTTGAGTGGCAACACTTTGCGCATTCTCGGCTGTGTTAGCTCGTTTAATATGAGATAAATCTTCTGATGTGACATGTAGCCCCGACAAATCTGAATCTAAATGGTGTAATTCGTTCGGCTGAATATATTGATTTCAGCTATCGGATTTGCAACGAGTTGAATCGATTCTTTTGATCCGGTTAGATTACTTTATTATGCCCATCTTCATTTAAAAAGGCTATACAATGCTTCAAATATCGACTGTAACAGTTGAGCTTTAAACCGGTTGTATCTGCATTACTTATCATATCTGATGCACCACAGTATGTAATCTCATATATTTGACGATTAAATATTTGACCTTCATACACTTTATATATTGCAGGAATCGACCAGCAAAATTTATAAGCTTTTCCGTCAGGGATTGATTTACAGTGCCGGTAACATGGTGTTTAAACTGGTTCTGTTTCTCGCTATCCCGGTATATGCCTATTTCATCACCCCGGAAGATCTAAGTTTGCTGGAAATACTTGATCCCGCCGAACAGTTTATTTTCGGGATTGCCAACCTGGGAATTCTGCAAGCATTCTATCGGTACTTCTCACGCTTTGAAACAGCAGCCGAAAAAACGGATGTGGCCTCCAGCATTTTTTGGTTTACACTGCTTTCTGCCGCCCTTTGGTCTATCGTTTTTCTGGTTTTTGCTCCCTATATCGTACCTGTCTTACTGCCGGACCACCCGCTTGCCTGGCTCTGTTTTTACCTCACCGTTGCAAGCCTGATCCTTCGACTGGTTAATATTATTCCGCAAGGATTTCTGATTCTAAACGAACAAGCCTTCAAACAAAGCTGGCTTCAGGTTTCCGGTGGAGTGCTGTTTGTCGGATTTCTAAGTGTGGCCATCATCTTTTTCGATCGCAACATCGAAGCGGCTTTCATAGGGCGGTTATTTTTATTCATTCCACTGATCGTTGTCGGACTCTACCATGTTCTACCCTATATCCGATTCCGGTTTAACCCCGGTTTGCTGAAATCAATGCTGCTGTTTTCCCTGCCCTTTGTGCTTTCAGCCGCTGCGTATCCCATTTTAAATCATTTCGACCGGTGGCTGCTGTCCACCCTGATTGACGCCCGTAACACCGGTATATACGGTATGTCCTACCGGTTTGGGATGATCCCCGGTATGCTGCTTGTTACGCCATTTTTAAAAGCCTGGCGTCCATTCATCTACAACTACGATGATGAAGAAACCCAGCGAACGGTGTATCGCCGGGTGATGCTCTACTACACCTTACTCGGGTGCCTGCTCTGGCTGGGGCTGTCTGTCTTCAGTGAAGAGATCATCCGGATCTTCACGGCTGAGGACTACTATCCCGGGCATGTAATAATACCGTACATTGCAGGCTCCCAGTTTTTTTACGGGCTCGGATGGATTCTTTTTGCCGGTCTGGCAGTAAAAGAAAAATCTCTATTCATCGGTGTTATGACGATGGCCGGTGCCATTCTTAATATTGTTTTAAACCTGCTTTTGATCCCCGTCTACGGCATGACCGGCGCCGCGATCGCCACCCTTATTTCCTTTTTTGTGATGTTTTTGGGCTATGCCATATACGTTCAGTTCAACCTCCCGCTGAACTGGCCATACGCCCGGTTTGTTCTGATGATGGCAATCAGCCTGATCGCCTTTTTCGTAACCACCCTGATTGAGTTAGAGCCGCTATGGGCTGATCTTGTACTTAATGCGGCAATTTGTATAGTTACCGCGCTCCTGCTCGTGTATAGTACAGGAGTACCAATAAAACAAATCATCAGCTTTCTGAAATCCAAAAAGTAAATAAACGGCCTCTGTTTTTATTGATCCGTTCCCATTTATAAATCCGTAACCCATGTCTGATATGCCGATATTTGATTACGATACTTGTTAAAATTAACTTTGGCTGGTATAACTCCCAACACATTCAATCAATAAATAACCAAATAACTAAGAGGTCCGGTATGCTAAAAAAGACTTTTGTTTCCCTCGCTGTAAGCTTTGGACTACTGCTCGTACTCCAATCAACCGTATCTGCCCAGGACTGGGGTCTTGGGGTTTCCTACGAAAACCGCAACGAGGAGCCCACCAACGGATTCGGAGTACAGCTTGAGCCTACGCTGTTGTCCATAGCGCTGATCGACCTGCGTCTCCGAGGCCACTTCAGCTACTTCAGTGAAGACAATGTGCTGACCACCGATA
>SLQI01000242.1 GCA_007131535.1 Balneolales bacterium
ATGGGTTTTCTGTTGAAGTAGCCGATTTCCATCCCGAACGCTTGCGCCCGTTGAGCTACAGCTTTACCTATACGTCCGAGCCCCACAATTCCGAGCCGGGCCCCGGATAGCTCGAGACCAAGGAAGCCTTTGGGCATCCATTCATCAAATTTACCGGCTCGCAGATGCGCCTCGGCATCAGGCAGGTGTCGGGTTACTGATAGGATCAGGGCGAAAGCGAGATCAGCTGTTGCATCGGTCAAAACGCCGGGAGTATTAGCCACTCGAATGCCGAGTTGCCGGGCGGCTTCAACATCAATATTGTTGTAACCTACGGCGCAGTTAGCCACAATCTTCAGTCGGGGGCCCGCTTCCAGAACGCGGCGGGAAACGGGGTTCATCAACAGGCTTAAGAGAGCATCATACTCCCCGATGGATTCTATAAGATTTTGCTCCGTATTAAAAGTGCCCCGCTCTCCGACGGTAACTTCATATTTGCGGGAAAGTTCATCCACAGCGGAACCCGGAAGGGGCTCGGTTACCAAAATTTTGTACATACGAAATAGTAGTTGTCCCAGGTAGTTTTCAGTATTTGATCACCGAATAATTTCCCCCTTTTCATCCCCATGTTGATAGGACTCAACCGTCAATATCCGTTCATCATCGATCTGTTCGAAGATGTAAGTGAAATCCACCAGTACCTGCAGGCACATCTCATCAGCGGGGCGCCAACTGGTCATTTCGAGCTCTGCCAGCTCATTTGAAACAACATTCAGCCCGGCATGTAATAGACGGCTGCAACTTTCGGGCAGGCTCCCTTTTACGACAAGCGCGGGTTTGTCGTTCAGCGTAACCTGACGAACTTCATGAATAAAAACCCGGCCTTCCCGGTAATCTTCGGGTGGAGTCCGGACATCAATGGTATCTTCCGGAATAATATATTCCCCGTTGAAGTTGGTTTCACTGATAGCGGCACACCCCCCGAGTGCAAAAAGTATCAGGCTGAAAAAAAGGGCAAACTGTTTCATTCATCAGAAATTTCGGTGATAACCGCGTCATTCCACATTTTTTCGAGGCTGTAATAATCGCGTGTTTCCTGATTAAAGATATGAACTACCACGTTAACATAATCCAGAATTACCCATCGCCTGGCTTCAAGCCCCTCTTTCTGCCACACGTTTTCATCAAGTTCCTCTTTTACTTTATCCGAAACGCTGCGGGCAAGTGCTTTGATTTGAGTTTCGGAGGTTCCGTGGCAAATAATGAAATAATCGGTTAGGGTGGTAAGCTCGCGGACATCCAGCAGCTTTATATTTTCAGCCTTTTTTTCCAACAGAGCCTCAGTAATGGTATTTACCAGCCTGTCGGAAATGGCCTTTTCGGTAGTAAAGTTAGTCGGTTGTTCTGCCTTAAGGTTATGCGCCATAGGTTATTTTTAAAGTTTGAGCTGGTCATAATCGGCGCCAATGACAACTGTAGCATCGAGGTAAAAATCATCGGAAGATTCTTCAATAATCCGGGATTCATCAATGCCAAGTGCCCTGGCAATTTTTTGGGCGTTTTCGCGATTTCCGGCACGATCGATAATCATGGTCTGCCGGACGTCAAAGTTGTCGAAATTACCTGAATCTACTACATCGAAGCCGTTGGCACGGAGTTTTCTGGTGTAATCAGAGGCAATTCCCGGAGCTCCACAGCCATTCAGTACTTCGATTTGAATGATCTGACTAATCAGGTGGGTTTGTTCGCCGGATCGTTCAGTTATAATACGCGGATACACTATTCTTGAAAATAAACCCACCATCAGGATGAGTAGCAGCAGGCTTAAAAAGCCAATAGCAAAATTGAGAGCAAAATCGGAATGAAGGTGTTTCATTCAGTTGCGTTAGATGGTCGGGAAATTCATTCTACCAGCGGCCGTAGCGATTGTAAGGCCGGTAGCCAAAAGGATCCCTGTGGTAGGGGTTGTATCCGCCGGGAGATTGACGAAATTGCAAACGTATTGTAGAATTGTCGCTGAAATCGTACTGCAATTCCGCATTTCTGATGAAAAAGTTAAAATTTTGATCCTGTCCCATCGGGCTGTTGCCAAATGGTGAATGTGCCATTGCCACATCAACACGCCCATGCAGGTTTTCGTTAAACCTCATGTTAATCGTGTTGGTCAGAATGTTCTGATTATACATATTACCCCCGCCGAAAGAGCCGAAGGTCATTTCGTAGGATTGGTTCATCTGCATGTCGAACAAGCCAAATACATTGGTGGCATCTTCACCCATAGCAGAAGTAGTTATCTGCCCTGTACGCTCGTACGGGTTGGGGAGATCACCGCGAAATTGAGCAAAAGCCGAACTGCTGAGGAGCAGTGTTAAAACCAATGCTGCAGAAAATGTTAATCCCTTATGCATAATCAGAATGTTTGAATTTTCCTTTACAACGCATAATTAAATAAAAGCGTACAAAGATTCAAGATAAAAGCGGGGCTTTTACCGGTAAATTTTACACCCTCCACAACAAACCGTACGGCTGATAGGTTTCATTTGATGTAATATAGTTGTGACAGGTTCATTTCATCCCCTGGGCAGCTGGAAACCGACACTTGGGTGGAATTCGTACATAAGTAATTATGCGGGGGGGGGATAGAACAGGAATTTGCGGTGGAGGAGGGATTTTTCCAAAGGAATCTCTTCGGGGAGAACCCCCGGTCCCGAAAATTGGGACTGCGGTTTTCGAGACCACTCCGGCACTCCTCCGTGGATTGCCAAGGCGGGTAAATTTTATTATATTACGCAAAAATTAATTTAAATAAAAATACGAAAGTCGGAAGTTGAATTCAATATTTCGACGTTTAAAATAACGCCTTTCCTTATGAAGCTTACGGATTTTCGCTATGATATCGAGGATATTCAAGTACCGGACCGCCCGGTGGAACCTCGTGATAAAGCCAAGCTGATGGTGTTGAACCGTGCTGACCAAACCATTACGCACGATGAGTTTTCCAATATTGCTCAGTATTTTAATGAGGGTGACTGTCTGGTTTATAACAACACCAAGGTATTTCCGGCACGACTGAAGGGACGTAAGGAAAAGACCGATGCTGATATTGAGGTGTTTTTGCTGCGGGAACTGCAGCCTGAAAATATGTTGTGGGATGTATTGGTGGATCCGGCCCGAAAGATCAGGATTGGCAATAAACTTTATTTCGGTGATGAACTGGTCGCCGAAGTAGTAGACAATACTACCTCAAGAGGCAGAACGATTCGCTTTTTGTTTGACAGGCCTAATGAAGAATTGTACCAGATTCTCGATCAGATTGGCGAGATGCCGCTCCCTCCCTATATCGAAAGGGAACCTGAAGCTGATGATAAGGATAAATACCAGACGGTATATGCTGAAGAACGCGGAGCTGTTGCCGCGCCAACCGCAGGTATGCACTTTACCGACGAGATAATCGAGTCTCTGAAGGAGAAAGGGGTGCTTCTTGCACCGGTAACGCTTCATATAGGCTGGGGAACTTTCCGCCCGGTTGAAGTAGAGGATCTGACTAAACACCGTATGGATTCGGAAAATTATTATATCTCCGAGGAAAGTGCCGAGACCATCAACCAAGTACTGAACAAAAAGCGAAATAAAGTTATCGCATGCGGTACTACGGCGGTCCGCGCGGTGGAAACCAGTATTACCGCATCCGGAGAAGTAAAACCCTCTTTCGGCTGGACCGATAAATTTATCTATCCACCCTACGACTTTAAGATTACCGAGGGTATGATCACGAATTTTCACCGCCCGGAATCGACATTGCTTATGCTTACAGCGGCTTTCTGCGATTTTGATTTTCTGATGAAAGCCTATGAAGAAGCCAAAGCCAAAGATTACCGGTTTTTCTCCTTCGGTGATGCAATGCTGATTATATAAGCAGCGGATGGCGAAGCCTGTCTCAGCACTTATAATGCCGGCAGCGGGAATGGGAACCCGGATGGGGTATCATATGCCCAAACCGCTGATCCCGTTAAACCAACAACCTGCCGTTTATTACGCCTTATCAGCCTTCACTTCAATGCCGGGGCTTGCTCAGGTAATCATCCCGGCCCGCGATGAGTTAAAAGGTGAGCTTGAGCAGATTTGCAAACAGATAGAGTGGCCGCAAAATGTCCGCGTGACCATTGTGCAAGGTGGCAGTGAGAGAATGGATTCAGTTCGCGCCGCTTTGGGTCAACTGATGGATGAGGTTACATTTGTTGCCGTACACGATGCTGTACGTCCTTTGGTTGAGCCGGGAATGGTTGTAAAGTGCATGGAAATGGCTTTTAAAACAGGAGCGGCTATGCCTGCCCTGCCCTGCCGGGATACATTGAAACAAGTGCACTCAGAAACTATCGTTAAAACTGTAGATCGCAGCACACTTTGGAACGGACAAACACCGCAATGTTTTCGAAGAGATTGGTTGGAAGAAGGCTATCGCAAGGCATCAAATACAGGGGAGCTGGCAACGGATGATGCCGGCCTGGTTGAGCTGGAACACCCGGTAACCATTGTAAAGGGAAGCTCACTTAATCTGAAGCTCACCTATCCGGAGGATATTCCTGTTGCAGAAATGATCATTAAACATCGCAAAAAAGTTCAATGATGAGAATAGGGCTGGGTTATGATGTCCATAGAATTACTAATGACCGCCCGCTTATTTTGGGCGGAATCCGCATACCTGCTGATTTTGGGCTGGACGGACATTCCGATGCCGATGTACTCACACATGCCATAATCGATGCCTTGTTGGGAGCCATGGGTTGGGGAGATATCGGCTCCTGGTTTCCGGATGACGATCCCAGATACAAAAATGTAGACAGTTTCGAACTTTTAGCGAAGGTGATTCGGGAGCTGGAAAGTCGCCAAGTCAAAATTCACAACATAGATTCCACCGTAATAGCTGAGAAACCCAAGTTACAACCCCATATTAACGGTATGCGC
>SLQI01000285.1 GCA_007131535.1 Balneolales bacterium
AGAGGCTTCAAGAGAGGTTTGAAAGTATTCAGCTGCTTTGACAGCGGTGTTGAGATCCGGATTCCGGTTTTCAAGAAAGGCCTCGTACGCCCCGAACGGACACAGCAGGCTAATGGCAAAGTGATTCGCCTCTCTTTCAATGTAATCCCGTTCGTTGTGGTCCGATCGGTGCAGCTCCGCTTGTTTCAGCATATCGCGGTGATGGGGCAGACTCACATGACCAAGTTCGTGGGCGAGTGTAAACCTGAAAAACTCTTTGTTGAAATAATGGTCTTTATTGAATCCGATCAAATAGTGCTCACCGCCCAGGTAGCGGCAAAAACCGGAGCAGGTATCGCCCAGATGCTCTTCGGCATAACGATATCCGGCCTGATGGATCACCTCCTTAAGATCCGGAAGCGGGGCTGTTGGATGGAGTCCGAGTTCCTCTCTTAAAAAAACGGCGCACTCTTCAATGTGGGCAGTATCCGTCATGCCGATCCTATTTTTTCTCCGCTTTTTTATATAGCTCCACAATTTCGTTGATCTTCTTTAGGGATTCCGGCGAAAGCCCCTTTAGATTGCGCATCAGAATGCTGCGTTCAAACTCCCCCTCGTCGGAGCCGGCAAGGGTCTGGCGGTCAACCCCCAAAATATCAGCCATACGTGTGATGGTCGCCGGTGTAGCTTTACGCTTGCCCTGCTCAAACTGCGAAATCGCCGCCTGGGTAACCTCCAGCGCCCGGGCGAGTTCCTTTTGATTCATTCCGGCTTTGACCCGGGCCTGTTTTAGTCGTTCTCCGAATTCACTCATAATGGGGGGGTGTACTTGATATAACAAAGTATGATAATATACATGTTCAATATATGTAATATTATAAGAAAATAACAATGGTAGCAGGACAGGACGGGGGGGGAACGATATGGCTCCGGGAAAAATAAAAGAAGGGATTGAATAATATAACATATTTAGTTATACTATGGGCGCGGTGACCGTTAACATAGTGTAAAAATGTGGGTCCCCGCTCATTAAAAGAGACGCTGATGATAATCCGGAGTACAATAACCCGGATTATCATCTTATTTAGTGTCTGTAAGAAAACGCCAATATCTGCGTACCGCTCGTCCCAAAAATGCTCGAGTACTCTCTGTACAGTGCGCTTTTAGGGAGCTTCGCGCGCCTTGATCCTAGTGTTTTCTTACGACACTACCTGTTTCCTTACAGGTACTTTTTAGAGCAGATTCAGCATTTCTGATAAATCACTCAGCCATAACACGTTCAGCAAATATAATGTGGAACCGGGTGGGCGTGATTTCTTATACTATAACTGAACCTGTAATAATCGAATCCGTATGGCTTACTTTACCAAAAGTTTATTCAATATCGGCCGGGAGTGTGCTTCCCGCCTCTATTATGCCAAGAAAGATGAATATCCGAGCACCAAAGACCATGATGAATTTCTGAAAGCCCTGGCCGAAGGAGGGATGCAGGTAGGCGAGTTGGCTTGCCTTTATCATCCCGGTGGTTATTATATCAAAAACCTGCGCAGTGCAGATGCCATAGCAGAAACCCGGCCCTATCTGACGCAGGATTCGGTCACCTTGTATGAACCGGCGATTGTCTATGATGATCGTTTACTGATTCGAGTTGATGTCTTTGAGAAATACGGAAACGAGGTAAACCTGATTGAAGTAAAGGCTAAGTCATGGAGTGCTGATGAGACGTTCTATAAAAAAGACGGTACGCTACTCTCCGATTGGGTTCCCTATCTGTATGATGTCGCCTTTCAGTACTGGGTGATGAAGCAGGCTCATCCCGAATGGAATATCACCCCGTTTTTGATGCTGGTTGACAAAGGTGCGGAAGCTACGGTGGATGGGTTGTTTCAAAGGTTTCGCGTGGAAGAGCAGGCAAATGGCCGCAAACAGGTATCCCTGAAGCCGGGTACCGAAAACACCGATCTGGGCAATCCTATCCTGACTAAAGTCAATGTGATGGACGAAGTGCAACTGATTTTGTCCGGCGAAGCATTAGCGGATAAAGATAAAACCCCGCTCCAGCGTCTTGAGTTTGGGAAGTGGATGGACATTCTCGCCGATTATTACCTGCGGGACGAGTGCTATCCGGTGGAAATCGGTAAGCATTGCAAAAATTGCGAGTTTAACATACCGGCTGATAAACTTGAGCCGGGGCAGAAGAGCGGGTTTCGATCATGCTGGAAAAACGCGCTGGGATGGCAGGATGAAGATTTTGAGGACCCGCATGTTTTCGATATCTGGAATTATCGCAAGGCAGATAAGTTGCTGGAAGCCGGAAAGTTCAAGATTCAGGATATGGAAATGGAAGATCTGCCGGTCGAGCCGAATGGACTGATCCATAAAACCGGACCGTGGGATAACAAAGAGCGGCAAACCGTACAAATATTATCCGCCACCGGTGGTATTGGTGAAGAGGAGATCATGCTGAACGGGCTGTATCATGAAATGCAGGACTGGACCTACCCGGTACATTTTCTGGACTTTGAAGCACTGCGCACAGCTATCCCGTTTTCTGCCGGGAAATATCCCTACCAGCAATATGCCTTCCAGTTTTCAGTGCACACCATGTATGAGGACGGTACGGTCACTCATTCCGGGGAGTGGATCCACCGGGAGCGTGGTACGTTTCCGAATTTTGAATGCGTGAGACAATTGAAGAAGGTTCTTGGGGATGATAATACTACGGTATTTCAGTACAGCCATTTTGAGCACACCTTGCTCAAACAAGTTGCCGTAGAATTGGAGATGGAACGGGACAAGGTGGCGGATGCCGACGAACTCATTGCCTGGATTCAAACGCTACTGAAAGAGGGATCGCGGGAACTGGTGGATTTGAGAGAACTGATCGTGAAGTATCACTACAACACCGGTTTTGGCGGATCCAACAGTATCAAAAAGGTGCTTCCCGCCATACTGAACACCAGCTCATTTCTTAAGGAAAAATACAGTCGGCCTTATACCGGTAAAAACTTTGACAACCAAATCTGGTATCGTGAAGATGAGCATGGAAGGGCGATAGATCCCTACAAATTACTGGATCCGGTTTTCATAGATGGAGAGTCCATAACAGGCGACGATGAAGAAGAGGACAGCACGATTGCCGGCGGCGGCGAAGCCATGATGGCCTGGGCCCGCATGCAATTTGACGATGTACCTGAATATAAACGCGAAGAGGTATTTACATCACTGCTGAAATATTGCGAGCTCGACACCCTCGCCATGGTCATGATTGCGGAAAGCTGGAGAGCGGAGTTTGGGGTGGGTTAGAAAGGGATTGATTCGCCACGGATTGACGCGGATAAACATGGATTTTTTTGATCATGATGTAGGGCTAACCGCGGATCTGCGCGGATTAAAACGGATTGTTTTTTTCTGATAATGGGTGAATAAAAAACGTCCCGTAGGGACGACCTGTTGGTAGCCTACCACAGGTACAAGCGGGATGGAGCGTAGCGTAATCCCGGGTAAATCTCAAAGTCCGGAACGCAGTGGAGGACGACCGAGCATAGCCCGGGGTGGAGCGCAGCGCAACCCCGGGTAGCCAAGATTACTCCATCAGGCCACATCCCGAGGCGAAATAGGTGAACCTGATATAAATGGCTGCCGAGGGATGCACGGGAAAGCGTCGGCCATCCATCCATTGATCTATATGCTCACCAATGAGCTATAAAAATTATGGTTGATAAATATAACACATATAGTTATATTATAACACAATTCACAGACAAACGATGTTAGAAGCCAGCATTCCTATCATTAAAGCTGTAAGTCAAGATAATCGAAATCTGCCCCGGTTGAGGCGGCAGGACAAGTGAGTCAAGAGTCACGGAATCAAAAAATGAATAAATATGCGAATGCGAATGATGAGTAGCAGAAGTAACGGAAGCAACTCTTTCAATAACAAGGGAGACATAGCGGTAGTGGATTTCGGTAAGTTTTTTGGATTTAAACCTCATCTGAAGGAAATGGATCTGCCGGCAGGTATCTATTACCCGCATTTTGATCCGGATTTAGGGTTATTGCTACATCCGATGGATAAAGATGGGGAGCGCAACCAAACCTTTAGTCAGCTTGTGCAGGACAGGCGGGGGGCTACTGATTTATTGCATGAGATCACCGATCATGCGGAAGGGCCACGGGCTTCAATGGCTACCGAATTTTTTAATGCAGGAAACGATGTCTCCTATTTTCCCATGGAAGAATATAATCCGGGATTGGAACAGGCGCATAATTCACTGATTCGGTTTCTGTCCAATAAAGAATTTTATCAGACCCGGAATCTGGATTACAAACGCGGCGTACTATTATATGGCGAGCCGGGATCCGGGAAAACCCGCTATTTGGATCAGTTTTCCCAAAGGTTGGTAGTTGATTACGATGCCATCATCATACGGATAGAAAATGCCGATAGTTTAAAAAGCTTCTTAACCGGCCTCATCCATGTATATAAAGCCACCAAAGGCCGTATGATGATGATCGTCATCGAAGAGCTTTCATTAGTTGCCTCGAACCGGGAACTTCATTTAAATCTGTTGAGTCTTTTGGACTCGTCATTTTTTAAGGAAAATGTCATTTTTCTTATGACCACAAACAATCCCGAAAATATTCCGGCAAATTTGATCGACCGGCCTTCCCGAATCGATGATTTACTGGAAGTAAAGGCAGTCGATAACAAACCGGAGTTCATTCCGGACTGGTACGAGCACATCACCGGGGAAAAGTTTCCCGAATCGGCGCGTGATGCCAACTGGCTGGAAGAAGCCCGAAAAGAATGTTCGGCAGCTTATCTGCGGGAGCTTTTTCTGTATGCCATGCTCAATGAGGTTGAACTTGCCGAAGCCTGGCAGCACATTAAAGAGCGAAAGCGTATAATCAAAGAAAATTTTAAAGAATCCGGAAA
>SLQI01000224.1 GCA_007131535.1 Balneolales bacterium
CAATTCGGCTGCATCGAAATCCCGGACAAGGAATATCAAGGTAAATTAAAAAAGGCAATCAGAAGGGAAGCGAAATTTTGTAAGGGATAGAATGGAGCTAAAAATAGCTTCCATTGACAGATTTTTTAACCGCGGGTCTGCACGGATTAAAACGGAATTTATGGGCTATGTGTAAATAACACTAAGTCCGGAACGAAGTGGTGGGTGATCCTCGAACAGACAAATAATCAAACAACCTGATCTGCTTTTAAGGGCCTGCCAGGTCTCCGGACCTGGCAGGTGGTATGGGTTTATTAAATGGTTTTTCCGGTTGCCTCTCCGATCGAAGCCTTTCCGTCTCCGGTAAACAGCAGGCTTATACACATTAGAAGCAGCATAAAGTCGACTCTTAAACCGCCGCCGCCCAAGCCGGCTTCAAATTTCACTGTGATCATCGCAACAATCATAATGATGCCGAGTAGAATGGCAGGGATACGGGTGAAAAATCCCAGCAGCACCATAATGCCGCCAAAGAATTCAACTATGGCTACCAACCAGGCCGAAAAAACCGGTAAAGGTATCCCGACACCTCCGAAGAATTCTGCAGTCCCATCAATACCGGTCAGCTTTCCCCAGCCGGCAACGATAAAAACCGATCCTACTGCTATACGAAGTAACAGTGGTACATAATCCTGATAGGGTTTTAAAGCATCATCCATATTTAATCCATGTTTGGTTATTGTTAGCCCTGATCTTGCAGATCAATAAGTTAACAATATATCATCCTGCCGGAATTCCACAAATAGCTTAAATTCCTGAATATTTACCCTAACCACCCTTCGCGGTCAAGACTGCGGTATTGAATAGCCTCGGCCAGATGATTGGTTTGGATGTGCTCACTTTGATCCAGATCGGCTATGGTGCGGGATACCTTCAGGATGCGGTCGTAAGCGCGGGCCGATAGGCCTACACTTGTAATTGCTTTTTTCAGCAAAGCCGAACCGGCCTCATCTATGCGGCAGATTTTTCGCACCTGCTTGGTACTCATCTGTGCGTTACAGTACACATTTTTGATCCCCATAAACCTCTGCTGCTGAACCTGCCGGGCTGTAATCACCCGCTCCCGTATACTCGCCGAAGACTCCCCGTTCGCTTTTGCCGACAATTCATCATAACTCACTTTATTCACCTCGATGTGCAAGTCGATGCGATCCAGCAGTGGACCGCTTATTTTACTCAGATAGCGCTGCATTTGAGCATGGCTGCCGGAGTTGGCCTCGGCGGGATCATACCAGTCCCCGCTTGGGGAAGGATTCATCGACGAGACCAGCATGATCCGGGATGGGTAGCTGACACTCATCCGCGCACGCGAAATACTGACATGGCCATCCTCCAATGGCTGCCGCATCACTTCCAGCGCACTCCGTTTGAATTCCGGCAGCTCATCAAGAAACAGCACGCCGTTATGGGCGAGAGAGATTTCCCCCGGCATGGGAACACTCCCGCCTCCCACCAGGGCCACATCCGAAATCGTGTGGTGGGGAGCCCGGAACGGACGTTGGGCTACCAGCGCGTTACCGCTTTTCAGCAGACCAGCTACCGAATGGATTTTGGTAGTCTCCAGTGCCTCATCAAGACTAAGCGGCGGCAGAATTGAGGGGAGTCTTCGGGCAATCATCGTTTTCCCGGATCCGGGTGGGCCAACCATGATAATGTTATGGCCGCCGGCGGCAGCCACTTCCATCGAGCGTTTTACGTTTTCCTGCCCTTTTACGTCACTGAAATCCACCATTTCGGATTGCTGGCTGGCATTAAACATCTCTTCGGTATCCACCTGAGTCGGTTCGTGATCCCCCAGATCACACAACCAGTTTTTGACTTCTTCAAGATGCTCAAAGCCATAAACTTCAATATCGTTGACCACCGCCGCTTCGGCGGCGTTTTCTTTTGGGAGGATCAAATATTTCAGATTCTTCTTTTTGGCTTCCACCGCAATCGGCAGCACCCCGCTTACCGGCCGCAGTTTGCCGTCCAGAGCCAACTCTCCCATAATTAATGCTTCCGATAAATACTCCTGTTTGATCTGCCCGCTCACCGCCAGAATGCCTACGGCAATCGGCAAATCAAACGAGCTGCCTTCTTTGGGCAGATCCGCCGGGGCCAGATTTACCACGATTTTTCCTCTGGGAATCTCGGAGTCGCAGTTTTTAATGGCTGATTGAATGCGGGTATAGGATTCATTAATCGCCCGGTCCGGAAGACCCACCAGATTATATTTCGGAAAGCCGGGAATAAAATTGAGCTCCACATTGATCATGTGAGCATCTACTCCGTGTGTTGCAGCGCAGTTAATTTGTGTAATCATCGTTTCATCCTATGAATCATTTACCGTTCTACTGCGTAATAGAGTAGTAAGGACGGCAAGCCTTACAATAAAAATGAATAAACCAGGAGAAATGAAGATGAGCAGGTCCATCACAGAAGAAATCAGAGTAACGGGAAACAAGCTTGTAGACGCGGTTAAACAGATTATCCGGGAAGGCAATGCCCGGCGGCTGGTAATCAAGACAGCTAAAGGAAAAACGTTGCTGGATACCAACCTCAACCTCGGGGCAGCCGGTTTAGGCGGGATGTTTTATATGGCCCCTATTATAAGCGCTGTTACTATGCTGGTTATGTTCGCCACTGATTTTAAGATTCAGGTAGAGCGGGAAGTCAATTCCGATGAAGAAGCCGAAGTTATTGATGTGGATGAAGATGAGGAATAAAAAGCGTCTTTACATCTATTCGGTTTCGGATGAGACCAAAATCTGACTGTGGTTCACTCCTCCTGCGACTTCGTGCTTCCGTACTGCAGAATCTCATTTTTTTTGTTGATTATTGCCTTGAACTGATCACTAAGGGCATGCCAGTCATGCACATCCACAATTATTGGAAGATCTGACTCTGCAAATGCGTCTTTAAGCTCCTCAACTTTCCGCCACTCAAGTTTTTCAGATGCCACTAACACGATATCAAGATCGGAATATTTCTGTGGATTGCCGTTAACCCGGGATCCAAAAACCCGCACCTCCACACCGGGGAGATGCTTTCGAATAATCTGCCGGATTTCTTCGAGATATTCCGATTGGAGGTGGATCATGATGACAGGGATTCAAGATTCTTTTGAAGTCTGCGCGCATCTTTCAGGAAAGTTAATGCCGTTTTGTACACTTCTTCAGCACGTGCCTGATTGTAGGTGTTCGTGCTCAGATTCCGGGCATCACCATAAGAAAACCAGTTTTCAGGATGCTCTATTAAACCGGCCCGGGCAGCATGTCGAAATAGTTCCTTGCGGGTTCTTGGAAATTCCGCCTCTTCGATTGAATAGTTTTCACGCAACCAGCGCCGAATCATTTTCCAGCTCTGTTCGTAGGCGACTTCAAATTGTTGAATGACCCCCGCCCTGACAACCTCCGTTAAAAAAGGATCACTTTTATCCAAAGTTTCTGCCGTATTCACAGATCTTTCAAGGGCATCAATAGCATTATTTAAATTTGTCAGGTCTAAAGCCATAATAGTTCAAATAAATCTGCCGGGAGAAGCCCCGGCAGATTCGTTCCTTACAGGTGATCATTCAATAAAATCGCATTACTTCGCCGATTCGGCCGGTACTTCTTCGGAGTCTTCCTGTTCGGCGAGCCAGCGCTCGGCGTCAATAGCGGCCATACAGCCGGTACCGGCGGCGGTAACGGCCTGCCTATAGATTTTATCCTGGGCATCTCCGCAGGCAAATACCCCCGGCACATTGGTATAGGTGGATTTTCCTTTGGTAATGATATAGCCTTCATCATCCATATCCAGCACGCCTTCGAACAATTCGGTGTTGGGCTTGTGTCCGATAGCCAGGAATACGCCCTTAACATTTTCAAGGGTAGTTTTCTCCCCGGTTTTAGTGTTTTCGAGTACCACACCGTCCACAGCTTCATCACCCAAAACCTCATGCAAAGTGGAGTTCCAGATCACGTCAATTTTGGGATTATCCAGGGCGCGCTTCTGCATAATTTTGGAAGCCCGGAATTCATCTCTGCGATGCACGATGGTTACTTTACTGGCGAATTTGGTCAGAAATGTAGCCTCTTCCATAGCCGAGTCACCGCCACCAATCACGATCACTTCCTGATCGCGGAAAAAAGCGCCGTCGCAGGTAGCACATGCCGTCACTCCTTTGCCCCGCATCCGCTGTTCACTCTCGATGCCGAGCCATTTGGCTTCAGCGCCGGTGGATGCAATTACAGCTTCGGCGTAGATTTCGGTCTCCTCATCAATTTCAACTTTATAGGGGCGCTTGCTGAAATCAATGTTAGTAACCACACCCCAACGGGTATCGGCACCGAAGCGCTGGGCCTGCTGACGAAAATCATCCATCATTTTGGGTCCGAGCACGCCTTCGGGATAGCCGGGGAAGTTTTCAACATCAGTGGTAGTGGTGAGCTGCCCGCCGGGTTCCGGGCCTTCAAATACGATCGGTTCCAGATCGGCACGGGCGGCGTATAGAGCAGCAGTTAAACCAGCCGGGCCGCTGCCTGCTATGACAATTTTAAATGTTTTACCGGCAATATCTTTCATAATGTAATATCTGTTTGGGTGAATCAGGTTGATTGTATTTTTCTAAAAATAAGGAATTGCAAAGAGAATAATGTGTCAGGTATCTAACATATTTACACATTTATATATGTTTTAGCGAACGATGACTCCGGAATTATATTTTTGATACTCCGGTAATCGACCATCTTCCAAAAAGCATTATGTCATCGACATTATACTGCATTTGTCATGCAAAAACTACTATATAAGCACTGATTAATATAAGGTATATAAGGGTAGGATTTTGTTTCTCCATATTTCTCACTGCAATATAATATTATACTTAATGTAATTTTTTTTTATTTTTTAAACG
>SLQI01000193.1 GCA_007131535.1 Balneolales bacterium
TAGGGCAATTTTATCATTTTACTGATGCAATCCCAGGTAGGGTGAGATTATGGGATTCATCTGACATCCGGAATGATTTTGGCGGATTAACGAGAGCAGATTAACGATATCAGATTTTTGATTGGGGGGGGGAACAGGGACCAGCGCGGTAAATTTTTTTGCACAACCCCGGGGCACTACTCCCATTCAATTGTAGAAGGGGGCTTGGAGCTGATATCGTAAACCACCCGGTTTATCCCCTCTATTTCATTGATGATCCGGTTTGAGACCCTGGAAAGAAATTCATAAGGCAGGTGAGCCCAGTCGGCGGTCATGCCGTCTACACTGGTGACGGCTCTCAATGCGATGGTGTGTTCGTAGGTTCGTTCATCACCCATCACCCCGACGCTTTGAACAGGGAGAAGTACGGCAAGGGCCTGCCAAACTTTATTGTAGAGGTCGTTGGCTTTTAATTCTTCCACAAAAATTGCGTCTGCTTCACGCAGCAAATCCAGCTTTTCCGGAGTGATATCCGATAATACTCGAATAGCCAGTCCCGGCCCCGGAAACGGGTGGCGTTGCAGAAAATCCGGCGGGATGCCCAAACTTTTTCCTATTTCGCGGACTTCATCCTTAAAAAGCTCGCGTAAAGGCTCCAACAGATCCAGATTCATCTTATCCGGCAGGCCTCCCACATTATGGTGGGATTTAATCGTAACGGATGGTCCGCCGGTAAACGAGACACTTTCAATCACATCCGGATAGAGCGTTCCCTGGGCCAGAAACTCATAGCGCGCATCGTCGTTCACCGCTTGATCAAAAACATCGATAAACGTGTTGCCGATAATTTTCCGCTTCTCCTCCGGGTCGCTGACTCCGGTGAGTCGACTCAGAAAATCATCGGAAGCATCGACGCCTTTTACCGGCAGTTTCAGGTTCTCTTTATAGAGGCGCAGCACATTTTCATATTCATTTTTGCGTAGCAGCCCGTTGTTGACAAACACGCATTGCAGCTGATCGCCAATGGCCCTGTGGATCAGCGTTGCCGCAACGGTGGAATCCACACCGCCTGAGAGACCGCATACCACGTGGGCGTCCCCAACTTGTTCCCGGATGGAGGCGATGCTGCTTTCAATGAAAGATTCGGCCGTCCAGTTTCTTTCAACGTTACATATACGGGTGAGGAAATTCTGAATTAACGTACTGCCGAATTCCGTATGAATAACCTCGGGATGGAACTGCACGCCGTAAACCGGACGGTCTTTGCTGCGAACAGCAGCTATAGGCGCATTATCGGTATGGGCGATGATCTCAAACTCATCCGGCAGCGTTTGGATATGATCGGAGTGGCTCATCCAGACCTGGCTTCGCTGGGGGAGGCCGGCGAACAAATCGCTGCTGTCATCGACCAGTAGCTCGGCGCGGCCGAATTCCCGGCGGGAAGCTCTCGCTACGGAACCCGGCTTGTGGTGGTGGACCAATGCCTGCAGGCCGTAACATATTCCGAGTATCGGAACGTCAAATCGGTTAAGGTCATCCGGCAGGGCAGGGGCCTCGTCATCGTTTACGCTGCACGGACCGCCGGATAAAATAATGCCCGAAGGAGGATTAGAATTGAATTCCTCCAACGGGCGGTTAAAAGGGATGATTTCGCTGTAAACGTTCAATTCCCGGACTCTCCTGGCGATCAACTGAGTGTATTGCGAGCCGTAGTCGAGAATTAAAATCCAGGAATCGGGGCGAACGATCATCAGGCAGTAATTTTTCCTAATTCAGTTACAAACTGGTCGAGCTCTTCTTTGCTTCGCTTTTCGGTTACGGCGATCATCAGACCCTCATCATCGAAACGACTCAGATCAACTCCGGCCATGAAGCCTTTTTCTGCCAGATTTTCAATGATCTTAGAAGGTGCGGCCGGAGTTTTTACAACAAACTCTTTGAAAAACGGCCGGTCAAATTTGAGCTCGTATCCGTCAAGCGCGGTGATTTGCTCGGCGAGATAATGCGCTTTTTGCGTGCTCTGCTCGGCTACTTCGCGAATACCTTCTTTTCCGAGGAGCGACATATAGATCGTTGAAGCCAGAGCCATCAAACCCTGGTTGGTACAGATGTTGGAAGTCGCTTTGTCCCGCCGGATGTGCTGTTCGCGGGTCTGAAGGGTAAGGACAAACGCCTCGTTGCCGTCAGAGTCGATCGTAAGGCCGCTCAACCGGCCGGGTAGCTTGCGCACCATTTTCTTACGGGTAGCGAAAATGCCGCAATACGGTCCGCCGAACTGCAGTCCGATTCCCATGCCCTGAGCTTCTCCGACAACGATATCGGCATCGTAAGAAGAAGGGTCGGCAAGGATACCGAGCGAGATCGGGTCGACTACGGAAACCAACAGCGCCTTTTTATCGGTCCGGGTGATGCGCTTGATTTCCTGAACATCTTCCAGGTTACCGTAAAAATTAGGATGCTGAACAACGACGGCGGCTACTGTATCGTCAAGCAACTCTTCAAGTTTGTTGAGATCCGCTCCGCCATTGACAGGGTCGGTTTCGACGATTTCGATGTCATGCCCTTTAGCGTAAGTATGGGCAACTTCTACATAGTTAGGGTGAATCTTGCCCACGAAGAGCACTTTGTTACGCCGGGTTAGCGCCGAGGCCATAATGATGGCTTCCGAGATGCTGTTGGCGGCATCATACAGGGAGGCGTTGGCGATTTCCATGCCGGTAAGTTCACAGATCATACTCTGGAACTCGTAAATGGATTGCAGCGTGCCCTGCGAAACCTCACCCTGGTAGGGAGTGTATGCCGTATAGAATTCAGAACGGCTGGTCAGGGAAGCAATGGCGGATGGAATAAAATGATCATAAGCTCCGCCGCCCATAAAACAGGCATGCGTCTGCGCGGTATAGTTTTTTTCTGATATACGGGTGATCTCTTTGAGGGCTTCCCACTCAGATAATTTTTTAGGTAGATTTAAATCACCCCGGAAGCGCACCCCCTCGGGAATATTTGATAGCAGATCTTCAATACTTTCACTGCCGATAGTCTCCAACATGGCTTTACGGTCGGCATCCGTATGAGGAATAAAACTCATATAGGCAATTATAGTGTGTTAACTGTTTTCGGATTTAATGTTATGATCAACCACGCACCGTTAGATGATAAATCAAAGCTTAAAAAGTTACCCGGCGCGTCGGTTGTGAAAAGATAAAAAAAATCACACACGTAACCGGAGAAACGGAAAGTTATTGTTTCCTTATCCGGCTACACAAGAAAAAGGTCTGCCGGGATAGTGGGCCGGCAGACCTGAAAAGCGGTTAAATAATTTCCTGGTATTGCTCCGAGCTCAACAGTTCTTCAAGCTCTTCTTTGTTAGACAGGGTGATTTTAATCATCCAGCCGTCCCCGTAAGGGTCTTCGTTGACCAACTCGGGCTCATCTTCCAGCTTTTCGTTAACTTCGGCAATCTTACCCGTTACCGGCATGTACAACTCGGATACAGTTTTTACCGCTTCCACGGTCCCAAAGGTATCGTCTTTGGCAATTTCGTCATCGTTTTCATCAATTTCGACAAATACGATGTCACCCAATTCGCTTTGAGCGAAATCGGTGATACCGACGGTTACCGTTCCGTCTCCGTTATCGCGTACCCATTCGTGTTCACGGGTATATTTCAGATCATCAGGATACTTCATAAAATATCGTTACTCGGTTTCGGGATTGTAGGTAAAAGATTCTTCCAGGTACTTGGTGTGAAAATTCCCGTCTATGAAGTTGGGATCATTCATCAGTTGTTGATGATAGGGAATATTGGTTTTAATACCCTCAATTACAAATTCACCAAGGGCGCGTTTCATGCGGGCTATGGCCTGCATCCGGTTAGGAGCGCTTACGATGAGTTTGGCAATCATGGAGTCATAATGAGGGGGTACCCGGTATCCGGCATAGGCATGGGTATCAACCCGTACACTGTGCCCGCCCGGAATATGGAATACTGAGATTTCACCGGCGGAAGGGCGGAAGTTTTTTGCCGGGTCTTCGGCGTTTATACGGCATTCAATGGCATGCCCGCGCATTTTCAGTTCTTTTTTCGGAAGAGGTTCACCGGCGGCAACTTCGATCTGTTGTTTGATCAAGTCCGCGTTGGTAACCTCCTCGGTAACGGGATGCTCAACCTGAATCCGGGTGTTCATTTCCATGAAGTAGAAATTTCGGTCTTTATCAACCAGAAATTCAATGGTGCCGGCCCCTTCGTACCCGATGGATTCAGCGGCATTTACCGCGGCCTGCCCCATTCGTTCACGCAGATCTTTCGTCATGATGGGAGAAGGTGATTCCTCAAGCACTTTTTGATGACGCCGCTGCAGTGAGCAGTCCCGTTCACCGTAATGCACGGCATTACCGTGGGAATCGCCCATAACCTGAATCTCCACGTGATGGGGCTGAACCAGGAATTTTTCCAGATACATGGCCGGGTTGCCAAAGCCGGTTTCAGCTTCGTTGCGGGCGGTTCGGAACTGACGCTCCATTTCGGACTCCTCCCAGACAATCCGCATACCGCGTCCGCCGCCGCCGGCTGAAGCTTTTAAAATGACCGGATAGCCAATTTCAGCGGCGATTTTTTTGGCTTCGTCGGGTCCGCTCAGTTCGCCTTCACTACCCGGTACGACAGGAACCCCGCTTTTGATCATATTCTCTTTAGCGTGGGATTTATCCCCCATCTTGTCGATCATCTCGGAAGAAGGGCCGATGAACTTCAGGTTGTGTTCACCACAAATTCTTGAAAATTCGGCATTCTCGGAAAGGAATCCGTAGCCGGGATGGATCGCTTCGGCATTCGTGATTTCGGCAGCCGCCAATATGCGCGGAACTTTCAAATAGCTTTCATTGGATGGAGGCGGACCGATACATACCGCCTCATCAGCGAACTTAACGTGCA
>SLQI01000188.1 GCA_007131535.1 Balneolales bacterium
GGTAGCAGGATAATTCTCGGGGCAATTCTCACCATTTTTTCAATAACGGTAATCAGCATTTGGCTTCAAAATTACATAATTGAGCAGCAGGGTACAGAGCTGATTCGGGATCAAATGCGCAATACCGTGCTTCAGGCAGAAACCGTTCGCGACAACATGGGGCGTATGTGGGAGCAGGAGTCATTTGATCAGGATACCCTCTTAGCGGAGTATGAGCAACACGGTACAGAAAATATCCAGGAAAGTCAGATTTACTCCACCATCCCTGTTGTATCTGCCTGGATGTCTATAGAGGAAATTGCACGGGAAAAAGGGTATGAGTTCAGAATTCCAAGGGAAGAGCCTCGAAACCCGGAAAACCTTGCTACGGAAAGAGAAAGTGAAATTCTCCGGAAGCTCGAAGAGAAAGCCGACGATGAGTTTTTTGAGGTGGATCGAGAGCGCCAGGAAATTGTTTATGCACGGTCGATTACCCTGACAGAAGACTGCCTTGTCTGTCACGGAGATCCGGCGAACAGTCCCACCGGTGATGGCCTCGATATGCTTGGTTATGAAATGGAAGGCTGGAATGCCGGCGAAGTGCACGGGGCGTTTTTACTTCGATCAGATATGGATCAGATCCGGGAAGTATCTACCCGAAGTACCTGGCTGTTGATAATGTTTTTGTTACCGGTATTCGGAGCAGCTATCGGAGGATTTTATTTATTGAACCGATGGTACATTATCCGGCCGTTTCGAGACTTTTTGGGCAACTTTGATTCGATGCTCCTGCAGACCAACAATGCTTCTGAGGAGATTAAAAGCTCGAGTGAGTCCTTGGCCGACTCGGCCAATAATCAGGCGGCTTCACTGGAGGAGATCAGTGCGTCCATCAAGGAGCTGCGGTCGCTTTCAACGGATAACCGGGATTCGGCGGAGCAAGGTCAGCAGGTGATGTCGGATACGCGGGATCGAACCGGTGAGGGAATGAGCAAGATGCAGATGATGAATCAATCTATGAAGGAGATAAGCGAAGCCGGTCACCATTCGGCCAAAATGCTTAAAGAGATAGATGATATCGCAATGCAAACCAATCTGCTGGCCCTCAATGCTTCGGTGGAAGCGGCACGGGCCGGAGAAGCCGGAGAGGGTTTTGCTGTAGTTGCGCAGGAAATCCGCAACCTTTCGGTAAAAGTGGGAGATATAGCCCAGCGCATCGCCGAACACACCAACGATACGATCCATAAAACCGATCAGGGAGTGGAGATAAGTGACGAGGCGGAGGATTTATTTGGTGAAATAAAAGATCGGGTTGATCAGCTTTTTGAGGCCTCTAATCAGGTAGCCAATAAAGCAAGCGATCAGGATACGTCGATCGAAGAAATCAATACGGCCATGGATCAGCTGGATCGCAAAACTCAGTCCGTGGCTTCAAGCTCGGAGGAGCACAACAGTATTGCCAATGAGATGAGAAATCTCGTGTATCAAATCCGCGACAATATTGACGATTTGAAACGGCTCATGATCGGCTGATTGTTCTGATCCGTTTAAACGAATCTTCCAAAAATAGCACATAAAGCCGGCCTGCATCGTACCGGGATTCGTCAAATAGCAAATCAGATGTCACAAACCGTTGATCTGCTATCTGTTGTTTATACTCCGGCATTTGCTTTCAACTAACTTCTTCATTTTGCCGCAGTCATTTAAAACCTGAGTTCGATTCTAAATTTTTATCGACCAAACGGTGATTTTTGACACTTCAGATGTCTGCTGCTGGTTTACTGGTTACTGGGTGCTGGTCAACTAACTCGGTTGTTATCAGCTTAGCACCCATCCATTTCCGTTGACTTCAGTCAACGGATAAGTGCCTCCCCCTCATATAAACGCGGGGCTTTAGCCCCGCTACTTCCCCCGTTCCACAACTCCAGCCATCCTTCTTCTCAAGCCGAGGTATCCCTACATTGAAGAATTTTTAATATATGCCAAACTACCTGTACGGGGCTAAAGCCCCGTTTTTGTGGTCGGTAGGGGCGCCGTTTAACCATTGACTGAAGCCAACGGAAATGGATGAGCGCTGTGTGGGAAACTTAGGGCAATCAATCCAAAATCAGAGCGGTGTGGAGATAGAATTCCGTTTTAGCAGTTTTGTCGTACTTCTGACGATCAAAGCTTATTCATCTCTTATTTAGCATCAGGATAATTGAATCTTTACAGGAATTTGAAGTGAACTTACGTTTGCAGCTCTTTTTTGATCTGCCCAGCGTTAAAATCGAACTCTGGTTTACACCAATTCTGCCGGATTAACGATAGCAGATTAACGAGATCAGATTTTTGATTTACCGAGCCCGTCAGAGTTCCTAAGCCATAAATCGTATATCGTTTATGGCACTATCACAGGTGCATTTGAATTCTGATTTGCACTTTAGATATCACAGTTTTAGAATCTTATACGTTTATGTGACGTGTGATGATCTTGGTTCTGTGAATAAAAAACCTGGTAAGCTATGGCGAAACTTACTTTGGAGATGTTTACTTCGATTGATGAAGATCCGGAGGCTAAACAGTACCGGATTCTGGACGGCTTGCAAAAAAGCCGGCGCCGGTTTCAGGGAAACCGGCTATATCCGGAGCTGGCCGAACTCATCAATATGCATCGAACGCTTATCGAGCTGCAGGATAAGCTGAATAATTTAAAAGAAGAGTTTCCCAAAGAAATCAAGGATATTGATCTTGAGAATAAGGAAATCATTTACGAGCCGCTGGAGCTGAAGGAAGATCAAATTCAGCCGTTGCTTGATCTCATCGAATGGGCTGAACCCCGCATACGGGAAGTGATTGATGAAGGTGTGGCGATATATGAGTTCGTCAATGAAAGGATGGAGGTTGAATCAGTCGGTATTGTGCCCAGCTATTTAGATGAAGGGTACTTTTTTGTCCCCGACAATACCCGCCGTGAACTTAAGCTGTATTTGTATGAAAGGTCGCTGTTTACAAGTGTTGAGCAGCGCTACAGAGCTTTGAAAACTTCATTTTTAAAATCAGTTTCTTCATCTCTCCTGGAGATGGAACCCGGTTCGGTAAAGCTGAAACTTCTCGATCAGCGATCGGATCTCCCCAATCCGGCTACCTATGCTTTTAAAACCGACCTTGAGTTTCCGTTTGAAGAAACCATATTCCCGGTAGCCAAGCGAAAGCTGATGCAGCAATTGAACAAAGCCGGATGAACCGGGTGGGAGTTAATGCAACTATGTTTTTTAACCGCGGATTGAATACGGATTTTTTTTGCCGCGGATTGCCGCGGATTTGCACGGATTAAAACGGATTGTATTTTGATCTGATAATGGGTGAATAAAAACGTCCTGTAAGGACGACATGTTGGTAGCCCACCACAGTTACAGGCTGGGTGGAGCATAGCGCAACCCAGGGTAAACCGGGGCGCCCCCAACCACATCCCGAGGCTATGAAATTGAACCTGCTATTATAGGTGGACGAGGGATGCACGGGAAAGTGCCGGCCATCTATATAGGAAGCGAGGACGCGTGGTGATAATGGGCCGGTACGGGGATCCGCCGGTAGTCGGACACAGCGCACTCGGCCGGCGTTTAGGTTTTTGATAGATTTCAGCCTCTCCTGCAAAATACCCAAATTTAGGGTATAAAGTACTGTGGAGATCAAGCCGGATCAGCGCAACGGCACAATAGCCAGAGTGCATCGGCTCACACAAACAAGTTTTTGGTCATCATTTTTAATAATGACCTGCCAGATTTGAGATTGACTGCCGCGATGCAGGCTTTCGGCGTATCCGAATACATTGCCGGTACGCACCGGGCGAATGTGGTTGGCATTGATCTCCATACCTACAGCAGTTTGCCGCTGAATGTCGCAGGTCAGCCAGGCGCCTATTGAAGCCAGGGTCTCGGCAAGTGCAACCGAAGCTCCGCCATGAAGTACTCCGAAGGGTTGGTGGGTGCGTTGATCAACCGGCATAGTACCGGAAACCTCACCCATTCCAAGTTTTGTGAAGTTGATACCTATATGCTCGGCAAGGTTCGGTTGCTTTTCTTTAAAAAACAAATTTGCTTTTTCCTTAACAGAAGATTCTATTTCCATGCGTTTTATTATAAGTGTTATGATGTTACGGTGAGGCCGGGCTGATTTATAAATGAGCACTCGAAGTCGAAGAAAATAACTGACTGATGTTGAGTTCGGTCGATAATCCTAATCACTACTGTTCGACTAAAAGTTTATAATTTATCTTATAATACTTTGTGCCGCGACTTTTTTTTACGTGATGTTCAATTTGCGTTGGGTAGCAAATGAAGATCCATTACCGCCGGCTTCAGCCGATGGTTGTACGGTTCCCACAAAGTTATGGGGCTTTAGTCCTGCAATTAAGCGTGGTGCGACTTAAACCGTTGGCTAAAGCCAACGGAAAATGATATGTGGCTGATGCCATTTAAAAAAGTCAGAATATAGATTATAAGTAAAAATTAGTCGGACAGTAGGGATTCGTAAATAAAAATAAACGCAATATAAAGCAGGCACGCTGAAGGTATAGTATTTGTTACATGCTATTAAGGCGATTATGGGATTCACGCTATTACCGGAAATCGAAATTATTTAACGTGCAGTCTGGATTTTCGGGATGAAGGATGGTGTACACTGGTTTTTAAAGGAAAAAACTACGAGAATATATTTTCATTAATACTTGACTTATTCCCGTTGAATCTAAATAATTAATAGAATTCTTAAAATTATGTGGCAGACGGGAAACCCGATTTTCCATTAATCACTCCATCAAAACTACCATAGCCATGAAGTACGAACCAGCAACTATTTTAAGCCTTGTTGATCAGGGATTAGAACAAAATGAAACAGGGGTTGCCGCTTCTACCAAGCGGAAGGGCAGCTGGACGGAAACCTCCATCCAGGA
>SLQI01000210.1 GCA_007131535.1 Balneolales bacterium
ATTTTTCCTACCGAAGACCTCGCCGCCTCCGAGCCTATTGACGGCCGGCTTCATCGCCTTTCCCTTCAGGGTGGTGCCGGTGTAGAATTTTACATCATCCCGAAAATCGCCGTTTTTACGGAAGTTGACTGGATGCTGACCGGATCTGACCGACTGGATGGTTTTAACGGAAATGTCGACCAAGCAGAACATGAAGAGCGGGATAGCGAAAAACCCTATTTCCAACGGGATCAGTTTGTCACCGGCAGAGCAGGTGTGCGCTTCAGCTTGTTTGATCCGCCCAGGGATAAACCTGAGCGCCCCTATGATAATCCGGTCACATCGGTAGCCCCGGATATCACAAGAATAACTCCTGAAATCAAGGAAGAACTCCAGGATTTGGAAATCCCTGACGACTGGCCGCCACACTATCTGGATTACAACATCTACCCGGCACTTGCCGAAGTCACAATAGCCATCGGTTATGCCCGGGATTTAGTGGAATTGCAGCGCCAACGGGAAGTTGCGCTTCGCATAGTTGAAGAAATCGCCGAAGAACCGGGTCAATATGATATACTTTCGGCACCGGAAATGTTCGGTTTTAGCATACATATCGGTACATTCGACTCCAGAAGTGAAGCACGCCAGATTATGACCCGCATCACCCAATATTACAGCGGAGCGGAATTACGCGAACACTGAACCGTTCCTTTAAATTTTGTTAACGGGATGTATTTTCGTATTCCCTCTCAGCGCCCGATTCGATTGACATAATCTATACTTATCATATTCCCGCTGACTGAAATGCGGGTTATACCGCCATAGTTAATTTTATAGCGAATAGCATATTGTAACTCACCCCCTGTTAGCAGGCCCAGCAGACACTTTATAAACCCCTGATGAGAAATCACCCATGCATCTTGTTTCAGTTGCAGCAAATCCTCCCAAAAATCCCGGGCTCTTTCCGACAGATCGTAAAAACTCTCACCACCGGGCGGACGGTTGTTGACGAAATCAGCCATCCACGTCTGCGTCTCTTTTTGATTCAGTTCGGACCAGCGTTTTCCTTCCCACTCTCCGAAGCTCAGCTCCATCAAACGGGCATCCTGCCTGACTTCGATATCTTCCGCAAGAAACCCGGCCAGTTTTTTACATCGGGATAGCGGTGAACTCAGGATCACTTCAGGAGGTTCATTCAACTCATTTCTAACTGATTGTTTTTCAGAATCAAAATAATCAGAAAGAGGGACATCCAGCTGCCCGTAACATAAGTCGGCCGGAACGCCTACACTGGTATGACGTATGAAGAGAATAGTAAAATCTTCTGGCATGAGAATCCCGATTTAAAACGAAACAAGTTAATAATGTTGATAGTGAGCCTTCATCGGTTCAGGAAGTAACCAACCCAACAACTGTTAGTTAGTGTCTGCAAGAAAACTCACGATGCCATATGGAAACAACAGGTAATTAAGGTAAATCAGTAGATTAAGAAAAATTGGATATATGGTTACATGAGTTGCTTTAAACCCAATTACCTGAATTCCTGAATTACCGAATATACTGCACCAGATATTGGCATTTTTTTAGATACTACGTCTTTTCTTGCAGGCACTAATTACAACACCGAAACCTGAGGCTCTATATGATACCGACTTCCTCGGTAACTTGAAAACATTGAGCCCGTTCCGTTTAAAGCTTCCACTACCACCCTTTAAACATTCAGTATTAACTGTTGATAAAACCGGATCATGCGAAGATAGACTTCGGCTCTGAGCTGTTCATCCACAGCATGAAAACCCTCGGCTTCGTTTTCATTGAGATCCGCCGGGGTAAACCGGTATACGTGATCACTCAACTCCACAAAATGGCGGGAATCCGTAGCCGCAACCATTAAAAACGGGGCAACATAAATATCGGGATATATTTGCCTGATGGTTTGGTGTACCAGGTCAAACTGATCCGTCCCGGCTTCAGATACAGGAGAAGGATCAAATGCATATTCCCTGTGATCACGGATTTCTATTCGGTCATCATCTATAGTCCGGCGCACATATTCTTTTACGGATTCAATCGTCTCGCCTGGCATAATTCGGAAATTAACCACCATTTTGGCTTCACTTGGCAGGATATTGTCCTTGTCACTCCCCTGCATCATAGTGGGCGCTGCCGTGGTGCGCAGCATCGCATTGGATGCCGGTGAGTCTTCAAACATGCGAATCACCACCGGTTCGGTCAGCCACAGGTTAGACAGGATCACCCGTTCCGCAAACGACATTTCCGGGCCGACATAGCGGAAAAGATCACGCGCGGCACCACTAACAGACGCCGGAAACGGGTTATTTTCAAGATTATATATAGCCTCCGAAAGTATACCGATCGCGGTTTGACGCGGCGGCATGGAGCTGTGACCACCCCGCCCGCTTACAACAAGCTCCAGACTCAGAATGCCTTTTTCAGCCGTACCTACCACAGCAACGGGCCGTTCTACCGGCAATTCACCTTCTGTGATATATCCGCCTTCATCTAACACGAACTCCGGCTCCACTCCACGTTCCTCCAGCAGATCCGCGATTTTCCGAGCCCCGTACATTCCCCCGACTTCTTCATCATGGCCAAAGGCCAGTTTAACCGTTCTTTCGGGTTGAAAGTCTTCCTCCAGCATAATTTCTACCGCTTCAAGGATTCCCATAACGCCGTTTTTGTTGTCCACAGCTCCCCGGCCCCATACGATTCCATCCACCACTTCACCGGCAAAGGGAGGGTGAGACCATGCATCGGGGGATTCAACCGGAACGACATCCTGGTGAGCCAATAGCACAAGCGGATCCAACTCAGTATCAACTCCCTCCCATCGAATCAGCAGTGAAAAATCATTAACCAACTCAACTTCAAGCTGACCGAAAACATTGGGAAAAGATGCCTCCAAAAATTCATGAAAAGCCTCAAAAGCTTCTTCATCCACTTCACCGGGTTCTCTGGAAACCGTCTCATAGCTGAGTGACTCCGCAAATCTCTCAATGGCCGCGTCCTCGTCAAAATCATATACATAAGAATCCGGATATTCCTGCAGTTGCAGCGATTCAAATTGCATAGCGTTGTAAATCATGACGATTACAACAACAGTTGCAATTCCTAAAATGCTATAAATTATTCTCTTCCACATAGCCAGAACATTTAGTGTTAGAAGGCTTTGCAAAACCTTCTGTTCCTTCAATCACCCATAAAATATAACAGAATCGCAGTGAAAAACTTGAAGGCAGTTAAACTGTAAAATTATTGTAGCAATTTGTTTCGGTTCAAATCCATTGTGGGTAGTCAACTTAGGCTTTTTATTTCATTTTTTTGAATTCCTCTGATAGAAACCCTCCCCGATCCCGGCTTTTATATATGCTGACCATTGACTGAAATACCCCCTCAAGCAATCCGGGGAGAACCAATCGATCATTAACAAATAAAACAGCCCAATCAAGCCATCATCAAGTTTAAAAAAAAACAACCTATGCTTTAACTACCGGAGGATTTATAATGAAACGCCTCATGTTGCCAGGTCTCGTCGTCATCTTCCTTTTTGGATCGGGATTTTTGCTGATTCAAACGGGGAATATCAACAAGGAAGTCAATGACTGGTCAATGAATGCCACAGCCATTGAAGCATGTACCTGCCCGATGTTCTGCCAGTGTTATTTCAATACCGAGCCGGCCTCTCACAGTCATGACCATGGTGAGGATGGCCATTATTGCAAATTTAACATGGCCTGGAAAGTGAACGAAGGGCATTACGGTAATACAGACCTCGAGGGTGCTGTATTCTGGGTAGCCGGTGATCTGGGTTCGGGTTGGGAGGACGGTACCATGGACTGGGCCACTCTTCACTTCGACCCATCCGTTTCTGAAGCTCAACGCGAAGGAATCACTGAAGTAATGGGGCCGTTATTTCCGGCTGACTGGCAATCCTATACCGTGGCTGAAGACATGCCCATTGAATGGAACGCCAACACTCTGGAAGCAAAAGCCCTGTTAAACAATGGTGAAGCGGGTGAGATGCATTTGATTCATCCACCTACTGCTATGAAAGAAGAGCCTGCTGTGTTGTCAAATGTGCAGTATTGGGGAGCCCCCCGTCATGACGGATTTATTCTGATGCCCAATGAAATTCAGGCTTACCGTATCGGGGAGAACGCATTTGAATCAAGCGGAACCAACGGATTCATGATTACCGTCGATATCAACTCGGGAGATCTGATGAGTCAATCCTATTGAGGATCAAATCAACATGCTTTTCATGATAGCCCGCTTCCGTCAGGCAGAGGCGGGCTATCTGGTTGATCAATGAAACTTTCATTCAACTCATATTCATTAGTAACTACCCCCTTTACATAACTGAACTAACGCTCAAACACAAGAGAGAGGGCGGAAATTTAAATTCAAATCTAACCCACCAAAAAACCACACCAAATAGAAAGGTCTGTCATGTCTGTAAATAAAGTACATTGCATAATGATTAGTACGGTATTTTGTATTGCCGGATTCACTTTGACGGGATGTCAGGAAGGAGTTTTAGATTCTTCTGATAATCCTGAAATTTCTATTGGATATGGATTTTCAGAAGATGGCGAGTACACCCTAAACCATCGTTCCAATGCTCATTCTTCCGTCATTAATCGTCAACTTGCAGAGCTTCGACGGCTGACAGCACCGTACCACAATTTTGATAAAGCTGTAGCCGCCGGATATGAATTAGAGCTAACACCATGTTTCTATCATAGTGACCTTGGGGGCATGGGGTATCACTATGGTAATCCGGCCTATCTGAATGATACCATCAACCTGCTGGAACCGGAAGTATTGGTGTATGAACCCAAACCCAACGGGGAGTTGCGCCTTGTAGCAATCGAATACTTAATTGATGAGGAGTCATGGCAGGAG
>SLQI01000055.1 GCA_007131535.1 Balneolales bacterium
CGCTGGCTAATCAGGCGGCGATATGCATTGAGCGGGAATACTGGTACCGTAAAGCCATCGACCGGGAGCGCATGGATGAGCAGATGAAAATGGCCAGGGTAATCCAAACCGGCTTCTTCCCGGATATAAAGCCCGGGCATGACCACATCGATATCGCCGGTACAAGCAAGCCGGCTGCCTATGTAGGCGGGGATTATTTCGACTATATCAAACTTGGTAATAAAATGTGGGGCATCGCTATCGCGGATGTCACCGGTAAAGGGGTGCCGGCCGCTATGCTCATGGCGACTCTGAGGGCTCAGCTACGCAGTCTGGCTGATCAGGACAAATCAGCTCAGGAGACTGTCAATACCCTTAACAGTACCCTGCTCAGGGAAACCGGCGATGATACATATATCACCATGTTTTATGGATTGTTGGATGGCAATCGGTTTCGGTATACTAATGCCGGCCATAACCCACCGCTGTTGTACGATCAGGAAACTGACAAGTTTGCCGGGTTAACGGAAGGCGGTCCTCTGCTCGGTTTTATTCATGATCCCGGATATAAAGAAGGCACATGCCGATTGAAACCCGGTCAGGTTCTGGTGATGTACACCGATGGCATTACAGAAGCAGAAGATATCGGCGGGAATCATTTTGATGAAGACAGGCTTAAGGAAATTATCAGATCGGAAGCGGGTAATTCAGCGGAAAAAATCATGAATACCATCCTGCGTGAAATTGCCGAATTCAGGAACGGCACCCCTCAAAGTGACGACGAAACTTTAGTTGTGCTTAAAAATAATGCGGTCTGATCTAACACTCTCCCGGCTGCCGCTGTTCACGAAAATGCATTGGTTTCGATGACATTCAGACTTGTTAAATGGACGGCCGCCATTGCGCTGGCGCTCGGGCTAAGCGGGATGATAGAGCCCTGGTATACCGCTGTAAACTACGTAGTCTTTTTAACAGGATTATACGGATCCTGGATTGCACGCCAACACGGGATGCACGGGTGGGTAATAGCTCTGGCATTGACGGGAATTGTTTTCAATCCATTTGCGCCACCGGCGTTTTTTAGTATGTACCGGAACTTCATTGAACTGGCAGCGCTGGTAATATTTTTGTTGTCTCCGCCGGAATTGAATGAGGAAATGTATATCGAAAGGGAAGAGTAGAGTGGGGGTGGTAAATCACAAATCAAGAATCACCTATCGTTAATTTGCTATCCGCTTGTCTTACCTGATTATCGGTGCAACGGCAAACAATCTTGATTCGCCACCGACATCTGCTGCGATGTTAGTGGATTAACGATAGCAGATTAACGAGTGTAGATTTTTGATTGGCAAGTCGAAAATCTCAAATCGTAAATCGTACAAGGCAGGACCAATCCGGAACCAGACAGGCACTTCAAATGTTAAGTGGCAAGTTGGCATTGGGTTAGTTCAAATTAAACCGGGTGTTTATGAAACATCTTATTTTACTTCATGGTGCACTTGGCGCCTCGCCTCAGTTGCAGAATCTGAAAAGTTTGCTTTCGGATCATTTCACCTGTCATGCCCCTGACTTTTACGGGCACGGTGATCTGGCGGATAGCAACGAACCATTTTCCATTGAGGGATTTGCCGCGCAAATTCATGAGTATTGCAACCAGCAAGCGTTGGATGAAGTGTCGGTATTTGGCTACAGCATGGGAGGCTACGTTGGGTTATATCTTGCCCGGCATCAACCGGATCTTGTAAAGGCGGTCTGCACACTGGGAACCAAATTTGACTGGAATCCCGATAGCGCCGAACACGAAATTCGGATGCTGAATCCGGATAAAATCGAGAAGAAAGTGCCCGAATATGCCCGGCAGCTTGCGGGGCTGCACGGAGAGCAGCACTGGAAAGAGGTGATGCAAAAAACGGCAGTGATGCTCAGGTCGATGGGGGCGCTCCCTCCATTAAAGGAGCATGATCTGGGTTCTATACAGGCACCCGTGTTGTTGTTGCTTGGTGATGAGGATACCATGGTTTCAACCGGAGAAACCGAGTGGGCGGCCGGGCACTTAGCCCACTCGGAATTTCAACTCTTGCCGGAAACTCCCCATCAATTGGAAAAAGTGAGATTGGAAAATCTGACCCGGCCGCTGCTTGAGTTTATCAACAAATAAAACCCTCGCCGGTGCAGGGTTATTTGATGAGCGTCATTTTACGCGTTAACACCTGATCTCCGGCCGTCAAACGGTAAATGTATATGCCGCTGGAAAGCCGGGTGCCATCAAACGTAGCGGAGTGTTGACCGGCTTGCTGGTACCCGTCGGCCAGCAGGCTTACTTTTTGGCCGGTCATATCGTACACTTCCAGCCGGATATGCTCTGCTTCGGGCAGTGTATATTGTATTTCGGTAGCCGGATTGAAAGGGTTGGGGTAAGCGTTATGAAGTTCAACTTCGGAGGGGCGGGTGGTCTCAGTAAGCGGAGGCTCACCCGAAGTGATCTCATCGCGATTCATCCAGAATACTTTGGCGGTGCGATCTTCATCAACACCCATAACCCCGTTAACAACCACAAAGCGGTCGTTAAAGTCGACTGTAGTCCCAAACTGCATATCATTGAGGGTATCCGCATGGACGATATGAGATCTTGTCCAGCTGTCTTCATTCCACTGAAAAAAGTCTACCATATCTCGTCCGCCGACAGCTACCGTATAGTCGTTCGTGGCCAAAGCCTGCCCGAACATCTGATGCGCGCGGTCATTTGAAGGATTGATTTCCTGATCACTGAGGATAGCGGCTTCATCTTCCCGGTCAAAATTGTATGCAAATGCCTGCGAAGTTCGGGTTACCGGTGGGGCTATGAAAACGGTTTCTCTGGATATAGCAACCGAACCAATCGATCCGTGCGGACCGTCGTCTCTGGTTACGGTTTCCCGGGTATTCCAGCCGGGGTTGGCCAGTCTGTGTTGTTCAATAATGGAAAAACGATTAGGCGCACTGACTTCCGAAAGGCCATCCGGATTCGTACCAACAACCGCCCAGGTGCCTTTGATATCCAGATCATAGCCGAACCGTTCGTTTGCCCGATTCATGTGAATGTTGATGCTGCTTTCGGGAACCTCACCATCCCGGCGGTCCCAGGTGAAATCGTAGCTGTAGGCGCGTCCAACTTTTTCATAGGTGTCCTCATCAGTAATTAGATCCCTCTCCGGTGAGCCTGCCAGTATCCGGCCGCTGTCAGCAGCTACGGAAAACCCGAATTTCTGGCCATCCTGTGGGTAGTCCGGAGAGAAAGAATAGCCGTGTTCCCAGTTTCCGGAATCTTCATCAAAAAGATAAACATATAATTTGCCGCTTTGGATGCCCTCTTCATTTTCTGCTTCGGGCGCGCCGATGGCGAGTAGCGAATCCGCGACGGCAACGGAGGCTGCGAATCCATCATATCCCTTATTCGGGGATGTAATGGTTTGATTTAAATCCCAACCGGCTCCGTTGAAGATGTATTGGTGTACAGCTCCGGCTTGATTGTCTTCCAGTGCGGGTGAGCTGATAAACAGGGTATCCCCCTGCAAAGCTACATCGACACCCCAACGGTGATCCTCAAAACCCTCCGGTGCTCCCAAATATTCCGGGTAGGTTACGGAATTTACAGCTTGGCTGTGGGAATCATGTGCCGAAGCAAAAAAGAGAAGAAGCACAATGAGTGCGCTATAGAGCGATAGTCGTATAGTAATCATGCAAGCGACCTGATTTGAATTTATTCCTGTTATCTGACTTATAGGGCTGAACGTAAAATAGGGGGAGAACAGATCAAAAAACGGCAGGCTTCTGTTGCCCGGCCACTACTGTTGCAGGTATGTTTTAAAAACTGCGGATTTTAGTGGTTAGATACGGTTTTTTGCTACTAAATATCGATAGTTGTTAAACCAGCCCTGAAGATTTTCCAAAAACACCGGTTGGTTGAGGATACCGGAATCTATTCATTCTTCCAGGTTTATTACCTGTTGCTTCACCTTCGTTTTATCACCACCA
Organism: Balneolales bacterium; assembly: GCA_007131535.1. GTDB lineage: Bacteria > Bacteroidota > Rhodothermia > Balneolales > Natronogracilivirgulaceae > SLJN01. Next base: position 3,994 of record SLQI01000055.1, read on the forward strand.
ACGTCATATCATCATCCTGCCGGGAGTTGCTGCGGAATTGTTCGACCTCTTTGTTAATATTGGCAATCATGGTCGCTGCGTCTTGATACCGGTTATCCCGGATAATCTTTTGAAAAGCCTCATCACCGAGCCGGGCTTGGCGGGTATTCGTGGTTTCCGGGTATCCGTCGGTAAAGAGGATCAGCGAGTCTCCCGGCTTGAAGGGGATATGCTCTTCATGTAAGGTTTGATCAAAGTGACTCAGGCTTCCCACGCCGATCGCACATCCATCGGGTTGATAGACCGAAAGCTGATCCGTGCTGCCGTCAAGACGGAGCAGCGGGTTATGTCCGGCGCGGGCGAACGTAAAGGTTTGGCTGCTGAGATCAACGATGCCGTACAGTAAGGTGATGAAGGTGCCCACCCTGGAGTTTTCCCTGAATAGCCGGTGGACGGATTTCAGGAGCTCGGCGGAACCGGTCCCGTTTCGGCTGAGGGATTGCAGATATCCCTTGATCAAGGTCATATAAAAAGCGGCGTGAATGCCTTTTCCACTTACATCACCAATCGCGACGGCAAGGCGGTTATCCGAGAGCTTGAAGAAATCATAATAATCTCCACCGACATCGAGGGCGGGTTTGCAATTGGCGGCGATATCAAGTTCCGGTATCTTAGGCAGGATTTGGGGCAGAAAAGAAGTGTGTACTTCACGAGCCAGTTTGTGGCCCTGACGAATGCGCTCTTCTTCAGCCAGTTTTTTAAGATAATCCGGCTGAAGATCCGGGTAGAATTCATCATCAGGTGCATTGCGTAATCCGGGCAATGCAACCAGAGCCAGCAGGACCGGAAACGTCCAGCCTACTACCACAGCCGGCAGGTAAGTGGCCGGAGGCAAGATATTTAGCTGACTATTGATCA
>SLQI01000297.1 GCA_007131535.1 Balneolales bacterium
ACGCAAGTATGTTACGATCAAAACCATCTCCTCTTAACCTGAAAAATATCTCATTCGGGTTTGAGGTCTCATACCCTTCAGCAACGACATCAAACAAATCACCAATTTGCCTTTGAAACTCAACACCGTTGGCCGCAGGAAATACAGGCTGCTCATTGAGACGTTCAGTCTCCCCATCAAACTCCCGGTACACGTTGAACCCGTGCCCGATCGACGGAAGCTGATCATGATAAATGTACGCCTGCTCCTCAGGGGTTAAGACGGGGGAAATTTGCTGCGCCTTAGCTGTTTGTGTTTCACTATGCGTGCCGATGCTAATCATGCAAAAGCACAGCAGAGCCGTTTTTGTCAAATTCATTAACCTGTTCATATAAGTCGGAATCTTGCCTTGATGATTCATCAGAAAGTCAGTCCTGTCGTTGTAATGGAAAAGTCTTGTCGAGATATAGTCGGAAGCGAAGGCGCCTCCTCAGAGACCACCGTCTGCAGGCCGGCTGCATTCGTTACCCGAATATGCACTGTCAGATCATGCACCGAGTAATCCGGCGGAACATCGTATGAGGTTTCAATGCTGAAGCTGTCATGGCGAACCGAGCTCAGGTTTCCGATATCCTGCCAGCTTGTGGTAATCAGGTGGTGCGGAATATCCGGATGTGTGACGTACGCTTCAACAGCAGCCACTCCGGAGACCGCATCGTAAATCTGATCAATATCCACTTCGAGTGTATTCTCATTTACTTCAAGTGAAACCAGAGGCTCTTCCGGCGGTTCATCATCTATGATCACCGGTCCGGTAGACACCAACCCGGTACGAGTCAGCTGATTGTTAACCGCGCGAACATTGAAGTACAACTCCTCACCTTCGGGAAGATCTTCTTTGGGAACCGCAATGTAAGGCGCTGTCGGCGGTCCGTACAGAATTTCCTGATCCTCTTCATAATCCACCTGATCCTCTTCATCCGGCCAGCTTCTGATATCAGTTTCACCGGGTGATGTTCCAACGGAATACTGATAACCCAGCATGCCGGATTCCGCATCATACGACCGTTCTTTGAGATAGATCCGGATATGATCCGATCCTTCGTAGCCCGCTATTTCGGGAGCCTCCGGCGGATTGGGATCAAAGGGAAAATTCGGTCCGTAAGTCAGTACATCGCTTTTAAGGCCGGCGTGGTTTACTGCCCGGATATGTACATAGAGCTCTTCATCGAAATCAAATGTCAGATCGGCATGTTCGCCTTCACCACTTGTGATAGTCACTTCGGTATCTGTTGTAGTAAATCCGTTGTGGGTAAAACCAGATTCTGCCGGCTCAGAAGATGTGGTTACAAGGTATTCATAATGCGATACCCCCGACATATCATCGGATGAAGGTTCCCAGGTAACCGTGCCCAGAGTCGGAACGGCGTCGGTGAAATAGACATTACCCTGCTGGGGACCCGGAGGCAGGTTATACTGTGGCGGACTGTCGATGAACTCCTCTGCTTCTATGGCAGTCGGTGAGAAAAACGGTGAACCGAGAACGAGATCATCCGAACCGCTGAAAATAAGGGGCTGCTCAGGAGCTTCCGGGGTCTCCGGTGGCGTATCATCATACCGAACTGATTGATGCAAATGCTCCCGGACATATTGCCCGTCGATGTTGTATGCATCTACAGTAAGATGATACGGCTCTCCGGGTTCCATGTTGATGATACGGGTAGTCGCTTCAATGAGATCCGTCCAGCTTCCCGGCTCATCAGGATATAACTCGGTATCACCTACCAGTCTTGTAAAGTCTAACACGTCGGTTCCTGCATAGGAACTGCCAACGGAGTATTCAAATCGCTCAATGCTTGTATTCGGTTCATTGGCCAAAGCCCGAACGTTTATATAGTCCGGGTTATCCGTCCAGTAACTTTCTACCTGTACTTCATTCATCTCAAATTGTTGAGTAATCGGATTGAAGTCCAGGGTGGAACTGGTTTGAGTGGTTTTGTTATAGTAATTATTGAGATCCACTAACAAATCAGTTGGGGAAGTTGAGGTAACCGGCATGATGTTATCTCCGGGCTGGGTGCTGTGGCCGGCACTTCCAACATCCAGGGTGAATGAAGCCTGGCGGCGTGCCAGAATACCACCTTCACTTCGCACCCGCAAACTTAAGTCAACTTGGCGTGTGTGAAGATCTTCATCCTGCTCACCCCACCCGCTTGATCGCACTGTATTCTCCGGATCATCTGATTTTATATAAGAGTAATAGGTTATCTGATCCGGACGACCAGCACTTATATGTTGATTTAAGTCTCCCGGCGAATTATCACCGTAATCATATTCCTGAAGATCAAAGCTTACTTCGGCAATACCCTGAGGGTGAGATGCATCCCAGAATATCTCTGCATTACCAAAATATTGCATCCCCGATTGGTTTGTATTTACATTAATACTTGAAATTTCGGGGGGATCAAGAGCTGTAAGAATTTCATCTCTTCGTTGTTTATAATCCTCAAAATATTCGTCAACCGTTTCCAGCTCCTCATCAGCTTCACTTTCAAGCTCTTCTCGAACCTGCACGTAGTTATCTATGATGGTATACAAACTACCAAGCATATTTGCTTTCAGGCTGTAAAAGTCATCAATCATCTCAGTATTAACCAGCATCAGATCTATAATAGATTGACGAAAATCGTTGTGCTCATAAGCAAAATCACCTGTCAGGAAGTCCAGAGTATGATTCATGAATTTATCGAGACCGGAAATATGCATATCGATAAGAAGTACTCCGGAATTTTCTTGTAACCCTGAAAAGTCCACTGATTCATCATTCAAATAGGCTGATTCAAGCAGTTCTACAACTTCTTGCTGGGTTTCATATCCATCAAAGTTATAAGGCGTTCCCGTGGGCTCCGGGCCGTCAACAAGGTCTTCAAACAGCCTTGTTCTTTCAGCCATTATTTCAATGTGCTTGCGTATGTTATCATTGATTTCGTCATAAGGGGCCAGGGCTAATAAATCCTGTAAAACCCATGTGGTCTCCTCAACCAAATGCTGTTCAACCTGATTTGAGTGAAAATCCACCTTATTTCTTGCGTATAAGGCCACATTAATTTCATGCCAATATCGGTTTGCAAGCAAGGCATAATATCGATCCACTTCCTGTAAAGCATCAAGATAAAGTTCAGAGACACTATTTACAGAGGGTGTGATTTCTGCCATTTGCATAGATAATTGAGGAAATGTTCCGGTATCACTTATAGTAACCGGCACCAAATTATACTGTGCTCCAAGCAGGTTATCCATGACCTGCAGGTTATGCTCGATAGAGTCCACTACAGCATGAATCATATCATCCATTTCCCGAATAGCTTCATTAAATTCAGCTGCGCTGTTTGATTGTTCCGCAGCCTGTTCATGGTCGACTTCAAATACCGGCGTATTACCTTCACCCAAAGTCGATTGATCCGGTTGATTAACAATATTGGCGGGTGATGCAGCCAGAGCATTTAAAGTTTCATCACGTATCTGAGCTACCTCAGATTCAAACTCTATAGCTTTAACTACACTTTCTTCAAGCCGGGTAAGCGTTGCTTCACTGACTTCTTCCACCAAACTCATCTTGCTCTCAACCTGTGTCTCAGCCTCCGTCCACGAAGTTTCAGTGTTACTATCAAGTTGATCCTGTCGAAACAAGAAGCCCTGGACATCTTCATCAACCTCCAGGAACATATCATATAAGCTGAATTCATGAAAATTTAAATAATCATCTACAAATCGATCTTCATTATTGAACAACAATTGTTTCCAGGTATTGTGATATTCCGATGTCCAAAAATTATATCCGGCTATAGCAATATCTTCTTCACTCGGACTCAATCCTGGTCTTACAACTTCACCCAACTCGCTCTGCAAGCCATCCATAGCATCCTGGATCATCGCTTCGAACTCATCAGCCTGGGCCTGGGCCTGAGCAACGAGGTCATCATTAAAGTCCGGGTCTCCCCGGCCCGCATCAACACCAACACCACCACCGGAACGGAGAAACACTGTAAACCAGGCACTTCCACATGAGCCGATTCCAAGTACACTGCCACAGGCTTCTCCGTATCCAAACAGTTCGTAATCTCCGCTTGCTTTTCTTGCAAAGGCGGCCTGTAGCAAGGCTTCGCCCGAAATCACCTTTGCAATACTTATTTCACCGCCTGCCATACCGTAAGCTCCAAACGGAATGTCGGCTCCGTCATAGGTCAGGTTCCAGATGGATCCCTCCAGGTATCCGGTCAGAGTTAGTGCACTGCGATCAATACCGGCAGACATATTAACTTCCAGGAGAAATCCATCATTGCTGGCCATAATAGTATTGGTGCCGCCCCCCATTAAACCTCTGAAGAGTTCCACATCTATCTCACCAATCAGACCGAATTCTAACGAGCTCTGTCCAGAATCGCCGGTCATCCCTACAAAAAATTCTACACTGGCATCGGCTTCAATTACCGGATCAAACTCCACGAGTGCCTGCAGGCTGGACTGAATATGCATGCCTTCACTATAGCTTGCACCAACAAAAAATGCCCCACCCATTGCCGGAGAGCTGTCCATATCCAGCACAACCCCGTCGGCGTCGAGGGCCAGGTAACTGTCGGTAATCTCAAGAAACGTTGTTCCTTCGAGTACAGAGAAGACGGTCAGCTCAGCATAGAGCATGAATGAAAACCTCAAATCCAAATCATCTTCTTGCGTACTCAGGAAATCACCGGGGCGTGAGTCGCCGGTAACGGTACGTTCCAGCCCCTGAATTGGTTCCCCGCGCAATTCATCAAGCCCTTCATATACCATTTTGAGGTGATCATCGTCCGGACGATAAAAGAAGCCTCCGCCAAAACCTGATGTAGACA
>SLQI01000250.1 GCA_007131535.1 Balneolales bacterium
CAATCCTTAAACCAATCATTTCTTGTGGGTTTAGGAAGGGCTTTTCAAATTATCACGTATATTGAAAGAAAGTCGGGTCACAGGTTCCGATATTTTTTAAAACACTCTGCACACGGTTTAGGAACTATGGCATCCAAGCTTATATTTTTCAACCCTAATTCAAGTTGCAGATAGCGGATACAATGCATTTTCGTATGCTCCTGCCGTACTCCATTATATTGATCATTGATTTATTGTTAGTCTACCTCATTCAAACTAAAAAGGGCATGACAAATACATACCTGCCATGCCCTTCTGAAATTTATGCCTGAGAAAAGGTATTTCACTTGCGGAAATGAAATACCCCCCAAGTCAGGTTGCCCTCTTTTCCGCCATTGACCCAGTGTCGCAAGCCCTTTTTCATATTTTCCAGATACTCGCGTGAGACATGGCCTTCGAGTTCACCTTCTTTTTTCTCGGTTTCCTCGAGTACGCGCTGGTAATGGCGCGTCAGGTGATTCCCGAGTTCATCGAAGGTAACCTCTTTAAGACCGGCTTCTTTGGCCATTCGGCGGTATTCAGCCGGTGAACCCATTTCAGTAAGATTCAGCCGGCCATAAATGGGCTGCAATACTGACTCGTCACAGTTATCGGTCTGCATGGGGTCGGTAAATATGAGATCACCGCCGGCTTTTAGAATCCGGGCTGCTTCTTGTATCACTTTCTGTTTTTGATCGCTGTGCAGAAAAGCATCTTCGGACCACACCACGTCAAAATGATTATCATCAAACGGTACATCGTCATAGCTTCCGTCGATGACATCAATCAGGTGGTCAAGGCCCTGCTCCCTGTTCATTTTTCGGCCTCGTTCATTTTCGGTTTCACTCAGGTTGACGACCGTAACATGGCAGCCGTATGTGCTTGCCAGATAACGTGCTGATCCTGAAAAACCACCACCCAGATCGATAACTTTAGTGTCCTTATCAAGCCGTCCGGCGTGAGAAGCGATACGCTCCACCGCTCGCCGGCTGGCCCGGAAAATATCTTCATCATCGTTTTCATATACACCCACATGCAGGTCCTCTCCACCCCATACCATGTAGTAAAAATTGTGGGCATCCTGACTGTTATAGTAAGATCGTGCTACTTCTACTTCATCAGAATATTGTTTACTCATAATGCATTGTTTATTTACAGATTCCGATTGCTATTAAATTCACTCAGATCAAATAAATTGATTCACTGTGCCATTTCATCTACCGAACGAGGTGAACACGCGCATGTTTTTCCGACCGGAATTATTCCCGGCCAGGATAGCTCAGAATCACCTCCAAAGATAGAGGAAGATAGAGAATGATGAGGGAAATCGCATTTTTCCTGAATACCACAAAAAATGAATAACTTACCTGATCCGGCATTATCAAAACTCCAGGCTGATTTTCGATGAGACTCTGATTATCGTTTATGACCGGCGCTCAAAACTCATCAATCTAATACTGAGTTTAATTCTCAGTATGACCTCCCCTCTATCTCAAACATCTCACCTGATTCCGATGCCTTTTCCATATTACGACTGTCCTGCAGCATTTCCGGCCGGTATGCTACCATGGGTTCTTCGGTTTTCATAGCCTCATAGAAGTGTTCGGTAAAAAAGTATAACAATGCCACAAACACTCCTGCCTGTAAAAAACCGGGTAAGGTGAAATAGGATTGTTCAAACAGATAAATCAACAGAATGATAAAAAGCGCGAAAAGCAGCGTTGAAAATAGCTTCATAGTTTTTCTGACTATCCGAAGGTTGGTTGTATCTGTAGAAGGTTTTGCAAAACCGTCTTTTTGACCGATCCCTAAACCATCGGAATTTTTTAAAATCCTCACATACGCTTAATATGCTGTGGTTTTAATCCACCAGCTGGCGTTTGGGGCTTGATCTCAGCCAAAAAACCTGTTATTGCAAAGCCTTCCTGTAATTAAAACGAAAGCAGCATGAGAATTTCAAGACTAATTTCATAACCGCACTAATCGAAAAATAATCAGCTGCTTTGGCGGAGCTGTCAACCTTAGATGAATATGGTTTTTCCGATTCGGTTAAATGAGGGTAACTTGGGCTTGGGGTATTGCCGAATCTACATATCCCGGCAATAACACCCATGATATAATATAAGCTTCGTTAGTTGATTAAACCGGGAACGTCCGCAAATTTTATTCAACCGAATCCAACACTTTCCCCACAAACTCATTGAGATGATCTCTGTCGATCCAGCGGGTTACGATCACCAGGTCATGTTCCGGATCCGCGTAAATGATATTGGAGCCGGCACCGGCATGATAAAAAGCCGATTCAGATGCAGAGGATAGTAACTCCCGATCAGTATTCAAAAACCAGTTCATAAATCCGAAGGTTTCCTGCTGATCGGTCGGTGTTAGCGAATATTCTATCCATTCTTCAGAGAGTATCTGCTCGCCGTCCCAATTGCCGCGATTTAGGGTTAGCAGACCAAATCGGGCCATATCACGAGCATTGATAAACATGCCTCCACCCCAATGTCCGCCGCCGCTGACCGATTGCACATCAAGCCCATCAACCGTAACCCAGGAGTTGTGGTAACCGTGCCACTCCCAGCTGCGGGAAGCACCGATCGGGTCCATCACCTCCCTGCGCAATACTACGGGCAGCGGCTCACGCATTACACGCAATAATGAGAGCGCCAGTCGGTTGACCCGCACGTCGTTGTATTTCCAATGGCTACCCGGCTCCTGCAACTCGCGTTCATGATATTTGCCCGTCTCTCCAACCGGACGGTCCGCCCAATCCGGTTTATCAAATAATGTACCCTCCCATTCGCTGGTCATCCGCAACAGGTGATCCCAGGTAACCTGCCGGTTTTGTTCGGAATCAAACCCGCCATCCTGAACATAGTACCGGACAGGATTGTGAATGTCAATCAACCCCTGATCGTAAGCAATACCAACTGTAGCCGACAAAAAGCTCTTGGTTACACTAAAGGTCATGTCCACCCGGTACGGATCACCCCATTCTGCGACGATATAACCGTTACGAATTATTATTCCGGTCGCCGGTCCGCGATCCTGAACCGGACCGATTATTTCATTATGCGGCTCTCCGGCAAAAGCCTGAGATATATACAATTCCAAATCTTCAGGGATATCCGACTCAGCATTAATAGCAAAATCCACAGCGTTTTCTAAGCGATCCGCGTCTATATTTAGCTCCTCAGGGCTGCGCTCAGTCCATTCAAATCCGTACTCCGGAAAGTAATACTGCTGAGCGTTGGATTGAGTTGCGGCAACACCCATGCTCAATAAGAAAAGTAATATACTCAGTCCTGCCTTTGAAAAGTCCGTTAAAGCCTTCATGATCTCGGTTTTTTTGAATTATTCAGCACATTATAGTGACTGCAAGGAAATTTTTTGAATTAGTCTGATAAGAGTACACAAATAAAAAGAATGGTGAAAGGGGCCGGTCGACCTTCGCTGTGCTGCGGACTAAGTGTTCTACTATTATTAGAATCCGGGTGCAGTCGGCGTGAATCCGCGGAAAAAAAACCACACTTTAGTAAGGATTTATTTAATTACCCTCTTCAACCGCTCGACGCCTTTTTCCAGTTCCTGATCGGATTTTACGCAGGTAATTCTCAGAAAGCCTGCCCCCTGCTCTCCAAATGCCGAACCGGGAACAACGGCAACATGCTGTTCTTTTAATAAGCGCTCAGCAAGCGCTTCGGACGATTCCCCGGTCTGGCGAATATCGGCCCATCCGTAAAATCCGCCTTCCGGCATGCTGCAGGATACGCCGGGTAGTGAGTCAAGTTCTGAGGTCATATACTCACACCGGCGCTCCCATTCTTTCCACATATTGGTGAGGTCCGTACCGGGTTCCTCACCGAATGCATGGGCAGCTCCCATCTGCGTAAATGAACTTACGCAGGTAGCCAAGTGCTGCTGAAGCGTTACCATAGCACGGATTACCGGCGCAGGTGCATAGGTGAATCCCACACGCCATCCTCCCATAGAGGCGGTTTTGGTCAGTCCCATCAGGGTGATGCTGTACGCTTTCATTCCGGGACGTGTTGAAATGCAGGTATGTTGATGAGCTCCCCACACCACCCGTTCATAGATTTCATCTGATATCACATACAGATTGTTTTCCTGAGCTACCCGGCAGATCACATCAAGTTCTTCCGGAGTGTGTACCACCCCTGTGGGATTGTGGGGTGAGCAAAACAGAATCGCTTTGGTGCGATCCGTAATTGCCGCTCTGAGTTCCTCTTCTTTCCAGCGATGATCGTTTTCCGGCCGAAGAGGTACAGGTACAGGAACACCTCCGAAAAACTGTATTGTCGGCGCATAACTGACAAACCCCGGGTCTTCCAGAATTACTTCATCCCCAGGATTCAAAATTGACAGCAGCGAAAGCGTCAACCCATTCTTACACCCGAAAGTCGCTATAATTTCAGTTTCCGGATCGGCATCAATTGCGTTTTCCCGCTTAAGCTTTTTTGCGACCGCTTCCCGGTATTCAGGTTTTCCCTGAGCCATTGTCTGGTGAGTATCACCGTTCATCATGGCGTCGGAGGCCGTTCGGCAGATTGGCTTCGGAGTATCTTCTGCCGCGCGTCCCGCGGAAAAGTCCACGACATCTTCTCCCTGGCGTCGCAGGGTTTTGGCAAGGTCAGCAATACGCACGGTTGCTGATTCCGGCGCGGCGTGAATGCGTTGGGTAAGTTCGGGGGGATGTACGCTATCTGTTTTCATGGGCATGGGCAACTTGGTTTTTTAAAAACCAAGCCGACAGCCGGACTACGTCCGACAGCCGGCGGTTATTTACAATATTAACTTTGTTGTTCGAAATCGTCGGTTTGGGTATTTCTACGCCAGCCTTCCCAGCGGGTGATTACTGTGGTAGCAACCATATCCCCGGTTACATTGATGGTAGTATTACCCATATCAATCAACCGGTAAACACCAACTACCATACCGGCAATTTCCAGCGGCAGGTTGAAGGCCTGTACGAAGATCATTGCGATCACGGCGCCGCCGCCGGGTATTCCGCCGGAGCCTTCAGAGAGTACCAGCCCTACCAAAAGGATAATAAGCATTTCGCCCAGCGTAAAATCCACTCCTGCGGCCTGGGCTGTAAACAGCAGTACAGCGGTCAGCATGAGTGAGGTGCCGTCTTTATTCAGCTGCGCTCCGAGCGGGAGCGTAAAGTTGTAGATCGATTTGGGCAGCTTCAGCTTTTCGCCCACGATTTGAAATGTCATCGACAACGTGGCCAGACTGCTGCATGTACCCGCCGCCGTTGCATACACCGGTCCGGTGCGTTTCAGGAAGTCGGATGCGGTGAAATCAGTCAACACCCATACCACAAAAATCTGCAGAGAAAACATGACGATCTGAGAAGTCCAGATTCCGCCAAGAAACAGCGCCATCGGACCGAACAGCTCCTGGCCGTATTCGCCAACGGTTGCCGCAATCAGCGCCCCGATACCGATGGGGCCGAATTTCATGATAATATCAACCAGTTTGCGGAAGACATCAGCAAAAGCGCTGAAGACCCGCTGCAGAGGCTGCTTTTGTTTATCAGGCAACAAAAGTGTGGCTATGCCCAGAAAAATGGCAAACACTACAATTTGTACTACATCTCCCTCACTGAAAGCCTCAACTACATTCTCCGGGAACAAGTCCATAATAATTTCCACAACTCCCGGCACTTCACCGAAATCATCATCTACCTCTTCTTCTTCCTGAAGCTCCATACCGTCTCCGGGACGCAAAAAACTCATCATGAGAAGTCCCATGGTCAGAGCGACGGTAGTAGAAGCCAGGTAATAGGTCATGATTTTGGCACCTAACCGGCCAATGACGCCAAGTTCTTCCACACTGGTTAACCCGGCCAGCAGATTAAAAAATACCAGCGGTATTGCGGCCATAAGCAGCAGGCGAATGAACAGGTCACCTACCGGTTCAACCCGGACAGCATACTCCGGGGCCATAAAACCCGCTATGACCCCGACCACCATCAAAAGCAGGATTTTCATTCCCAGCGAAAGATTCCAGAAGTAAGAAAAAACGTAATTCATGCAGGATTAGACAAATGTTTGTCAGAGGGGATATATCAGATCATCAACAAAGCAATCTCAACGGCAGCCAAAATTGATAAATTTAGCAAAGGACTCTGAAGGAGCGAAAAAAGTTATATGGCGAATAACTATGTTCTTCCTCTACATACGGAGGTTTTTCGCAATACCCTTCAGGCCCTTTGCAGATTTTTTATAACTCCAGTCGTTCCATCGTTCGCTCCAGGAGCATGGGATGATATTCAAAAAAATTATCGCGTGTCTGCGGAATGTATTCGTGAGGCTCTGCCGCATTATACTGCAGGATTTCATCGTTAGCCCGGATCGAATGGCCCATTGACCATTCGTATTCGACGATCGGCTTACCGGTAGTCGGAAACCGAAGCACGGATGAGGTTGACCACGAATTACTGTATCCGCCGGCAGCCATGCCCATTATGTGGCCGATATCATTGTCTGCCACCTGAGAGGCAAACTGATCCAGATGGGAGCCTCCGTGTGGAGCCAACCAAACGGTCAGCCCACCGGTGAAATGCTTATCGGCCGGATTTATAAACCGGTCGCCCCACTTAGGCTGGACACCTTTAAACGGAACATTATTGGTATAGTAACTGCCGTTTTCAATGGCTTTCAAAGCATCGGTTTTCAGCCATTCTTTTTCATAGACCAGATTTTGCCCACGGCTGTGTTCGGGAGGATTTTCCCGCATCTGTTCTATACGGTCCCGCACCCAACGTTCGCTTACGTCACTAATCATCAGATTATGTGCCGTGGTTTTAAAGCGTTCATTTTGCAGCCGGGCAAGTACATACGCACCGTTCGAACCACCTCGTGATCGAGTGGCATCTACGATGACATGGTAATCCAACAAGTTATGTTCTTCGGCATATTCCATTAGATGGTCCATGGCATCGGGCACATCACCCCGGAATCCAAACCAGTCGATAATAACGACCGGTTTGCCGTTATCCGACAAGTAAATATTACGGTAGGATTCATACCCGGAAAGTTCATCAACCGGAGAAAATCCCGGATAGTCGCGCTCCGTATGTCCCTGCCATTCGATATCATCAGGATTCATATAGGGAACTTCCAGCTGATAGCGGGAGCCATCCTGCCGCTCGAGTTCAAGTGAGAGGATATCAGGCTCACCTCCGTAAAATTCATCGTGAGGGAGATGGTGCGAATACCCGTAGTAGGTATCCCAGGTGCGGGTGATTTCATCGCCGATCAGCCACCAGAGCGGATCTTCTATGGAATACCGTTTATGCGGGCGCATAGCCTCCACATGTTCTTCGGTAGTTCGACCTTCCACGGTTACCAGGCGATCCCCGAGCGACGGTACTTCACCGGTAACGTGATCTTCAATATCTTCAGCCAGGTCGGCAACAAAAAAGAAGCGGTTATCCTTATCACCAAAATCCACCTTAAAAGAAAGCGGAGCCTCCACTTCGATGTCCAGGTGATCCGGTCGTTCAAGTCCGTTTTCGATCGGACTTATCCCGAGATGGCGATCCCTTCGGGCATTTGAAATTTTACGAAGGGCATGCCACATCTCTTCATCCGTTTCCGCATTGATCAGCGCCTCGCGGTGTTGCTCCATCTCGGCAATGACATCAATGCCGGCGGGATGTTCCCGGTGGACCGGATGCTCCTGTAATGAGGCGAAGGCATCCCGTTCCATGGTTTTCTCAACCAGATAATCAAACAGGGCTTCCCGGTCTTCTACCGTACCGGGATCAAATTCCAGCTCCTGTTCAGGCACTTCAGCCGCCTGTTCGGATTGATCCGGTTGATCCGGTTCACAAGCCGACATCAACACCATTAATAATGCGGGCAGGAGAGCTATCCAAGCCCGTGGTGACTGTAACCAACTCGTTAGTACCAACATAATTCCTGTTTATGAAAAATTAATCTCTTTTCCTCCTGAAAAATCCCGTTTAAATATATCGGAATATTACCCAAAGGGTCGCCCGTGGCGGAATAGAGGGGGGTTGGAATGATGGGGTAATAGGTTATCACCCCAACATTCCATTTTAAACCTGATTGGTTAGTTGTTTGCGCGGTTACGCTCCGGAGAAGCCTGCACTTCGTTTCGGTTTATGATTTCGCCGGCCAGCTCTTCCTGGAATTCGCCACCGTCGATGCTGAAGATTCCGTTGACCAGCATGTAATCCAATCCTACGGCTTTCTTTTCAGGCTCAATCGGGGTGGAGCGATCTTCGAACTCATCCAGGTCAAATACCAGTACATCGGCCTTGTAGCCTTCTTTAATGTAACCGCGATCCGGTAATCCAATAATTTGCGCCGGCAATCCTGTTGATGACCGGATACCATGCGGCAGGCTGATGACTTCTTCGTCACGCACGTAATGAGCAATTTTCCGGGCAAATGCTCCGTAGTGACGAGGATGAAGTCCTCTTCCTGAAACCAGTCGGGCATCGGAGGAAGTGGCAGTGTAATCCTGCTTCATATACAGTTCCACGTCTTTCGCATGCAGAGATAGCGGACGGATATAAATGCCTTCATAGACATCATCCATACCCTCGAGCATAAAATGCCATACCGCTTCAGCCGGAGATTTACCCAAGCCTTCTGCTACTTCATCCAGCTTTTTGCCTATTAGCTCTTCATCTTCATAATAGGTGACCAGCAGACGATCGGGACCACCTTTATAATCGATAACATAATCGGTATCAATGATCAGATCTTCTTTTTGTTCAGGATCATCGAGAACCGCCTGAAGATTTTCCCGGTGGTCGTCGGAGTCGCCATCAGTCGCCCAGCCGGGTACCAGTGTAGCATTACCGCCGGAGTGACCTTCATAGGGATATTGATCCAGATAAACCGGATGACCTTCTGCACGGGCTTCTTCTACCAAAATAATGTCGTTCAGAGCCCGACCCCAGCTCATGCGACCTTTGGCCTTTACGTGGCTGGCAACCGAAGGAATTCCGGCTTCACGGGCGATATTGATAATCTCCATAAGTGCGTCCTGGGCATCGGTATTCCAGGCTTCAACCATATGCGGACCGCTGTGAGCAGTGTAGGAAACCTGATCCGGATATTCGGTTAACTTGCTCGGGTAGCGGTTCTTGGGAACACGTCCGGAACCCCGCATGTGGGAGAAATGAAACCCGCCATATTCAGCAACAACATGGGCAATCTCGACTACTTCATCAGGATGGCTGTAAACCCCGGGTTGATATTCCAGACCGGTTCCGAGTCCCCAGGCTCCCATTTCCATACCTTCACGGACGAGCTGTTTCATCTCTTCAACTTCCGCATCGGTGGCGTGACGACGAAAATCATCACCCATAACTTCGGCACGAACAACCTGATGGCCAACCATGGGTACGAAATTCATCCCGATCCCCGGATCTTCAAACACAGCGATCTCGCGATCCAGCGGAAACTCGCGGGTGCGGCCATCCGGAGCCCCCACAATCGTAGCAATCCCCTGCCGAAGGTGAGCTTCGGCTGTGCGGTACTCCATATCCCCCTGGATCATATACCGATCGGCATGGTTGTGCAAGTCTATAAAGCCGGGTGTAACCAGCTTGCCTTCGGCGTCAATAACACGGTCAGCCGTTGCATCCTGCAGATTTCGGCTTACAGCGACGATTTCATCATCTACAATACCAACGTCTGCGCCAAACTCGGGTCCGCCGGAACCATCCACAATCGTTCCGTTTTTGATGAGGATGTCGTAGTCGTTATCCTCCGGCTGTGCACTGTTACCTGCGACCGTGCAGGCGGCGAACATAAGCGTTACCGCCGGAATAAATGACTTCAGTGATTTGAGAGTGTTCATCATAATAATACTCGTTTCAATCATCCTTTTCGGTTAAATGATAAGCTCAGTCCGGCTCTTAATAGCCGATACGCTCAAGCGTCCGCTCCAGCATCATCGGGTGGTAATCAAAGTAGTTATCCCGGGTTACCGGTACATATTCATGGGGCTGAGCCGGATTATACTGCAGGATTTCATCGTTCGGCCGGATAGAATGGCCCATGGACCACTGATAATCGACTATCGGCTTATCATTGGTGGGGAACCGGAGGGTTTCACTGGTTTGCCATGAGTTGCTGAATCCGCCGGTTGGCATACCCATCAGATGACCGATATTGTTATCCACAACCTGTGAAGCAAACTGGTCGAGATGAGACCCGCCTTGCGGATTCAACCATACCGTCAGTCCACCGGTAAAATGACGGTCGGCCGGGTTAATGAATCGATCGCCCCATACAGGTTGTACTCCTTTAAACGGGACCGTTCTGGTGTAATAATTGTCGTTTTCAAAAGCTGGTATCGCTTCGGATTCAGCCCATTCTTTTTCATACACCGGATTCTGACCGGGGCGATGTTCCGGCGGATTATCTTGCCAACGCTCAAGCCGATTTCTGATCCAGCTTTCACTCAGATCACTGACCATCATATTATGTCCGGTAGTCCTGAATTTTTCAGACTGAAGCCGGGCCAGAACGAAAGCCCCGTTAGATCCACCGCCGGCACGGGTAGCATCTACAATCACATGATGATCCAGAAGATTATTTTCTTCGGCATAATCCATCAAGGTTTCCATACCCTCAAGCAGGTCGCGGTCAAAGCGAGCCCAGTCGAGAATGACAACGGGGACATCGGGATCATCAGAAACATAGAAATTGCGAAAAGCGTTGTACTCACCTTCGAGTTCCGGCACGTTGGAAAATCCCGGGTATTCGCGTTCATCAATTCCCTGCCATTCTATGCTGCCGCGCTCAAAGTATGGCAGCTCAATTTCATAAGTAGTGCCATCCTGCCGTTGCAGGCCTAATGCCAGTACTTCCATATCTTCATCATAGAATTTGGAATGCGGAACGCGATCGCGTGTTCGTGTGATTTCACCCGCAACTTCCCACCAATAGGGATCTTCCATTGAAGCATGATGCCAGATTCGATACGATTCGATGTACTCGGTAGCATCAGTACCGTTGATGGACATCAGTCGGTCGCCGGGTTCCGGTACTTCATCAACATGTTCTTCAATATCCACACCTAAATCACGAACAAACAGAAAGCGCTCATCCGGGTCACTGTAATCCGTCCGGAACCGAATGGGCGCACGCAAATCTTGTTGTAGCTCTTCCGGAACTTCGAGACCGTTGTCGGTTTCATAAACCCGGAGGTGCCGGTCTTTACGGATATTCGACATCTTCCAAAGAGCCAGCCACATATCTTTAGCGTTATCAGCTTCGATGAGGTCATCTTTGTGTTCCTCCATTTCAGCAACCACATCAATGCCGGCGGGATGTTCGCGGTGTACCGGGTGTTCAGTCAGTGAAGCAAAGGCATCGCGCTCCATGGTGAGCTCCACGAGGTGGTAAAACAGGGCTTCGCGGTCTTCTTCGGTTCCGGGGTCGAAGGTTAGATCCTCACTTGGCTGCTCTCCCGCAGTATGCTCATCCAATTCCTGATTGCATGCTGTTAATACGAAAAGGAACAGTGGCAATGCTATAATCAAATGACGGTTCTCAAACCGGGTTTTTAAAGTGTGACACATATTACGAACTTTCTTTTTTTGATCTGTTAACTACATAATACAATCCTATAACATCTATATACTCGATACTTTTAATCACTACTGCCCGACTAATTTTAATTATGATCGATATACTGTTTTTTTCAAATAATATATCATCCATATATAATAGGCATTCGTCAGCTACCTTATGCAAATTACACATATCTTATAAACTGCAGAACATAATATTATAATATAATTGCAAACTTTTATATACACAGCAGTGATCTCAAATACTATGAATAACATCTATAACATTTGATCCTGCTACTCATGGCATTACATCAGAACGCTATGAATTTCTTACCGACACTAATTTAAATAATCACATTTTCTAAATAATTAAAAATCGGGGAACATTCAACGTTTTCTCAACTCCCCTCAAAATCTCAATATTGAATTGGAAACCCTAACCGCCTTGTCTTTTTGATTACTAACTTTACTATCATTACCCGGAGTGAGTTGAGCAGTTCAGATCATTTATAAACCCCGGGGAGTAGCCTAAAAGTCATAGTTTTCCCAACTTTGATCATCCCAAAAACCCGAAGAGATAGCGGGTTGATTATCCGGGATCGTATATGGTGTGCTTCTTTTCGGGAATATTAAAATGGACCTACTTTTTACAAAAGATCTCAATCATATTTCCATCCGGATCAGAAATAAAAACAAAACGCTCTTCTTTGCGGTTGGCCGGACCGCTGAGGATGGTCACCTCATTTTCCATAAAATATTTTGCCAGCTCATCTACCGTCTCCGCGTCCCGCACTACAAACCCGAAATGATCCACCCGGTAATCTTTGGAACCTGTATCGTAGGCAGTTTCGGCTTCTACCAGCACGAGTGTATCTGAGCCGATCCGGTAGACGGCCATGCTTTTTCCCATTTTCCGTTCGAGCTCAAAACCCAGCAATCCTCCGTAAAATTCCTCGGCCCGATCAATATTGTTAACCCTTAAGGTGAGATGGTTGATGCCTGTCGCTTTTAACTTATTCATGAAGACCTTAGCTTGCTTTCAATTAAACTGGTGTGCTGAATCGTTTACTCAGCTACCGCATTATTTGGGCAAATATAAAATCTTTCACTAAAATCACTCACTCCAGAAACCGATTTTTTCCAACCTTGAGCATATTGTACATCGTCCCGACCCCTATCGGCAATCTTGCGGATATTACCTATCGCGCGGTAGAAATACTTGGCAGCGTTGATCTTATCGCATGTGAAGATACCAGGGTATCCAAAACCCTGCTCTCTCATTACGGTATTGAGAAACCGCTAATAGCTTTCCATCAGCACAATGAGCACAAGCAGGTTGAAAGATTGATCACCGAATTAAAAACGGGCAGGTCGCTGGCATTAATCAGTGATGCCGGCACCCCCGGTATCAGTGACCCGGGCTTTCTGCTGATACGTCGGGCTCGTCAGGATGCATTGCCGGTTGTAGCTCTTCCCGGACCCGACGCTGCCACAACCGCACTCGTTACTTCCGGCTTACCCTGCGATCGTTACATTTACGAGGGATTTTTGCCACATAAAAAAGGACGAAAAACGCGACTTGACCGTTTGATTGACGAAGAAAGAACCGTTGTGCTTTATGAAAGTCCGCATCGTATAATGAAATTGATTTCAGAATTATCGGAGCGTTGTGATCCGGACCGGATGGTTGCGGTAACCAGGGAACTTACCAAAACCTATGAAGAGGTGATACGGGGTACTATCCGCCAGGTCTCGGAAACCTTACAGGAGCGGGATGGGGTAAAAGGTGAAATATGCGTAATTCTGGCCGGTAAAGATTATAAAGAATGAAAGAAGCACTGATTCGATTTTACAACAACAAATGGGCCTTAAGTTTAACGTCAGGGGTTTTGCTTGGATTCAGTTTCCCTCCATTCCCCTTCCCTTTTTTAATGATTCCGGCTTTTATCGGCCTGTTCAGATTAATGGACCTGACCGAATCCGGAAAGGAGCTCGCCTACGTTTCTTATCCCGGTTTTCTGGTGTGGAATATCATCGGTACTTATTGGCTCACCTTTGCCACAATTGCGGGAGGTGTCGCTGCCATACTGGCCAATGCTGCGATCATGACCATTCCACTGGCGCTTATGCGCTATGTCCATCGCTCCGTCAACTCCGCACTTTGGTCAACTCTTTTAGTAGCCGCTGCCTGGGTCGCTTATGAATTTCTCCATCATCGCTGGGATCTTTCCTGGCCCTGGCTGACCCTCGGCAACGGATTTTCCAATGCCGTGTTGATCATCCAGTATATCAGTATAACCGGCGTACTCGGCATCAGTTTCTGGTTAGTTGCAGGTTCTTATCTCTTATACCGGTTGATGGATGATCCGACACCTGCTTTGAGAGTCTCAACTCCTGCCGTTATAATCGGTCTGCCGATTATTTCTTTGGTGATGTATTTTACTTACTCCCCCGAGTACGAGCGAACTAAAGAAACTGCCATTCTCCAACCCAATTATGATTCCTACCAGCACCTGGCCGGCTATCCGGATGCCAGGACGCCCCTGGTTGAACTATTGAATCAAACCGACTCGCTGATTACAGAAAATACCGAAGTAATTTATTGGCCGGAAAATGCCCTGCAGGAAAGTCTGCGGCAGGACTTCCGTAATGAACTGCAGCAACTCATCGAAACACGGGTTGAAGAGTGGCAGATCCCATTGATTACCGGTACGGCCTATATCGTATTATACAACAATGATGAAGAAGCCCCTTTAGTCACCCGGGGTGAGTTTATGGGCCGGCCATACAACATTTTTAATGCTGCTGTAGCCTTCTTTCCGGGAAACCGCTCTCCCGAACATTACGAAAAAGCCGAACTGGTACCCTTTGTAGAACGCTTCCCGTTTGTGGATACCCTCGCCCGCATCGACTTCCTGACCAATATAGACTGGGGTTCGATCGCCGGTTATGGACGGGGTACGGATCCCACGCTTTTTAATATCAACGGAACCGATGTACCCGCGCTGATTTGCTATGACTCGGTGTATCCGGAATGGGTCTCTACATTTGTAAAAAACGGAGCGGGAATGATCACCGTAATCACCAACGACGGTTGGTGGGGGGAAACCAGCGGACACATCCAGCATTATGACTATGCACGGCTTCGGGCTATTGAAAACCGGCGCACGACGCTGCGTAGTGCTAATAACGGAATTTCCGGAGTTATTTTGCCCAATGGCGACGTGGAAATCCGTACCGAATACTGGACCCGAGACGGGTTTCTCTACGATGTACCTATCGTTGAAGACCTCACGATCTACACTCGTTACGGGGACTGGCTCGGCCGCCTCAGCCT
The DNA here is from genome assembly GCA_007131535.1 of Balneolales bacterium. GTDB lineage: Bacteria > Bacteroidota > Rhodothermia > Balneolales > Natronogracilivirgulaceae > SLJN01. The sequence goes on from SLQI01000250.1 coordinate 14,955, forward strand.
GATTATTACATTTGGGTTACTGGGAACCATATTGTGGCGACGTTACAGATAGAGATCGCTGTGAAATGACGAAATTTCTGTGCGCTATTTTATCACCGGTTAATACCAGTCAAAATAGCACCCGCTTCAAACTGCTATATAAGTTCAAGCCAATCCATTTATGGTTTTAGCTTAAAAAATTCAGTTTTGTGACCCTGCAAAATGTAACATAATAACTCAACCTAACCTATGCTCACTACGGTTACCGATTGACGGCCAATAAATAGAAGGCACGCCGTAACGATCCACCATCATTGAGCTGAACCTTTGTTATTTAAGAAGGTTTTCATTAAAGTAGGGCCAAACCCCTGAGGAAATCATAACGCAATTCTATGGAAATGACTTTAGAACTAATTACCGGAATTATTGCCATCATCACAGTCACTTATGTAACGGTAGTCTATTATTTTCTCCGCGAGGTGGTAGGGCGGCGTCAGTCGCGAAGGGTTCTCAGAGATCGTTTTTTCAAAGTACTGGATGAGTCTTTGAAACGCGGAGACATCAAAGCGTTCAAGGATGTGCAGAATTTGTATTTGGGAGTTTGCAAGCTTCGCCCGGATGATAATTATGAGAAAGCGGTCATTATTCGCTGGCTGCGGGAGTATTTGGTTGAGCGTCTGGAAAACTCCAATAAGGATAGCAACGACAAGGAGGAAGGCGCAGTAAAAGATGATCAACAGTGGAAAACCCGCATTATTGAAGTGATTAACGAATATGAAGAAAAAAGTCCGTATTCCGGCTTACCCGACCTGGAGCGCACTATAATTAACGATATCCGAAAATACCTTGAGTCGGGCGATAAAGATTCCATCACCCATAAACTTTCCGAAATGATTTCAGCCATACAGTCCCGCCAGGAAGAACTCACCCGGCTGCGCAATGCCAATAAATGGTCGATTCCGCTGGCCATCATGGGCGTGGTATTCACCGTGGTTTTTGGGGTGATGATTATAATCGTGGTTTAATTAGTGTCACTTTGAGTTTTCTTACAGACACTGATTACTGAATGAACCTGTAAGGTAGCTTTGCCCGGGATTTCGGCAAGAAGAACTCTTTGGCGGGAGAACCCGGCAGATGTACCCCGAACTGCTTTTGCGTATTCCCTGTATTTTCATTAAAGTTCTGCATTCAACCTGTACCAAAACATTACATCATGGATAGATTCCGCACGATCGTCTTCGCGTCTCTGCTTATCATCACATTTTTCATTTACGGTTGCGGTGAAGCCACTAATGATGCTTCTGCCGAACTTGCCCCCGAACAGCTGGAATTCTGGGAGCGTATGGAGGCAAACTGCGGAAACGCTTATGCCGGTAAATTGGCTGACGCCACCCCCTATTATGCTTCCGATTTTGAAAATGTAGAACAGATCCGCATTCATATCCGGGAATGCTCCGATGAGCTGATCCACACCTCGCTGCATATTAATGAAAACCACTCCCGCAATTTGATGCTCACCCGGGTAGAAGGCACGCTGCAGTTAAAGCACGACCATCGTTATGAGGACGGTACCGAAGAGGAAATCAGTCAATACGGCGGCCTTGCACCTCAACCGGGCCTCCCCCATCGCCAGATTTTCGAAGCCGACGAGTTAACTGCTGAAATTCTGCCCGACCGCTTTGATAATTTCTGGTTTCTCGATTTTATGGATGAAGAAACCTTTGCCTACGGTGTCCATTGGCCCAAACACGGCAACTCCATCCGACTGGAGTTTGATATTACCGAAACCATCGAGCCGCCGCCTGCACCATGGGGATATGATTAAATTCTGAAATCCCGCTTTACCTTCAGGCACTCTGAGACGGTCCGCTCAGCCGTAAACCTCTTCAGAGTGCCTGTAATTTCGATCCCACCCCTTCCCAGCTAATCGGATTTATAGCAGGCAAACTCAAATATAGATCGGGATTAATAACAGCCTTCAGATTTTTTTAAGCCCGCTTATGCTTGTATCTTCCGCCCCGCGTTAGCTGAATAAACCTGAACACTTGAAGATTTATATAAAATGGCGGTTAAGAAGGGCAAATCCTATCAGATTGAAATTGAAGACGCTGCTTTCGAAGGCAAAGGCATTGGCCATATAGACGGCATGGCGGTTTTTGTCAAAAACACCGC
>SLQI01000074.1 GCA_007131535.1 Balneolales bacterium
CGTCACCGGTTTCTCAGATTTGATCGCCACGGCTCCCGGCTGGATTCTCTCGGCCGTGTGGGGGCCGGGGATTATCGGTTTGATCAACCCAGAGATATCGACGCTACCAACGATTTAAAAATATATGTATCCGACCGTCAGAATAAGCGAATCCAGATTTTCGACCGAAGATTGCAGTACCTGACTACAGTTCGACTCCCTCAAAGAGCAGGTGCGCAAGAGTATACCCCTTCGGTGTTATCGGTCAACCGATCCGGTGAACTGTTTTTCTTTGATGAAGACCGATACCGGATTTACCGTTTCGGAGGAACCGGTCGATATGAAGATCATTTTGACACCCGGTCAAGTGCCGATATTCGCAATCTAAACGGATTGATAGCGCTGGACGATCTGTTTCTTGCTGACCCTGACCAGCAGGTGGTTCACCGCATGAGTAATAACGGCACCTACCTTGGATTCATAGAACATGCAGACGTGCTCAATGGGATCGACTCATACAATGACAAAATATGGGTGTTGGGGGATGGGGCAGTTTATGTTTATAACACCCGGGGGCGCTTGCTCCATCGGTTTACGTTTGATCCCCCACAGCCTCTGGTGGACCTGGCAGTCCATGGTCAATATATATACTTTATAGGATATGATACGTTGTTTAAAGCTGAACGTAAATCTATAGAGTGAAACTATCATGAATAAACTGCATGTGATTTGGGTTATCGGAGGTGTGACGTTCGGAATCATGGCCGGATTTTCGTATTGGTATTTTATCGGATGTGACACCGGGCAGTGCCCGATTACCTCATTGTGGTATAACACCTCTGCGTATGGCGGTTTGATGGGAGGGCTGCTCGGCAGTATGGTGTTCAGTATCGTTGAAAAGAAAGATCAGGAAGAAAAGGCAAACCAATCAGAAGAAAAAGATTCTGACTAATGGCTGAAACATTCAACCCTCCGTGCCCGCATTGCGGGACGGCTAAAGTGAGTGACCGGAAAATTTTCTTTGTTGTGAGCGGACTGGCCATCGTAATCATCTCGATTGTTTCCCTCTCATTATTATTGCCGGTCGTTACGTTACTGCTTGGTATCGGGATTGTAATCTCCGGCAATATGATACCGGAATCCAGAAGATATAAGTGCAAGGGCTGCAAAGAGAAGTTTGGTGAGTCCGGGGACGGCGAAGAGTCGTAATACCCGGTTACCGTTTTAACCGGTGCGGTTTCATTTTACAAGCTGCAGTGCTTTATGATGCACAACTACAACAAGGGGTACTTATAAATGGAATCGAACCTGCTGCTTTAGTTTGTCCCCGGTATTACGTCTAAACTATGACCGAAATACTTGTATAGGCTACCTGAATTGCACAGCGATTTTTTGTATAATGCCGGAATAAGCAAATCGCAATGAAAGCATGTGCAGCAAAGGATGAACGTATATCTTGATCACGCGGCCACTACGCCTTTAGATCCGCAGGTTAAAGAGTATTTGATTTCCCTGATGGAGGAAGTAAACGGTAACCCCTCATCCATCCATCGATACGGGAGAGACGCCCGAAAAAAACTGGAACAGGCAAGAAAATCGATTGCCGGGATGCTCGGTGCGGAACCGGCTGAAATTTGTTTTACCGCAAGCGGAACGGAAGCCGATAACATGGCTCTTGTATCGACCGTACGGCAAAATGGGATCCGGCATGTACTGAGTTCACCGATTGAGCATCATGCTGTATTGAATACACTGAAGTACCTTGCAGAAAACGGAGAGATCGAACTTGATTATGTTGCACCGGATCGTAAGGGACATATTGATCTGAATCAGGTTGAAGAATGGTTAAAACAACACCCCGGCAGCCTGGTTTCACTGATGCATTCCAACAATGAGCTCGGGACGATGCTCGACCTCCGCCAGACCGGAGAGCTTTGCCATTCCTATGATGCGCTCCTTCATACCGATACCGTGCAGACCATGGGATATTTTGACTTTGATCTGACGGAACTTCCGGTGGATTTACTGGTTGGGTCGGCCCATAAGTTTTATGGACCCAAGGGAGTCGGTTTTCTGTATCATCGTAAAGGATGCAATCTGAGTCCGTTGATCCATGGTGGCGGGCAGGAAAAGAAACTCCGGGCCGGAACAGAAAATGTGCACGGTATCTGTGCCATGGCCAAAGCTCTTGAGCTGATGGAGGAAAACCGATCCGGTATTGCACCTGAAATGAAAAAGTTAAAACAACGACTGGTGGATCGGGTCAAAAATCAAATACCCGGAGCGAAGCTTAACGGCGACCCCGAAGGTCAATCCCACTATACCGTTGTAAATGTAACCCTGCCTCAGTTTGAAGGTCAGGCGCTCTTTTTTGCCCGACTTGATCAGGCCGGCATTGCGGCATCCGGTGGAAGCGCCTGTTCAGGCGGCGGACGTTCACACGTTATCGATACAGTCAATCCGGAGGCTGAGGGGGTGACGGTGCGATTTTCAATCGGCACGCATACCACAGCCGATGAAATCGACTACACCGTGGAGAAAGTGATGGAGATCATCGGGGTGCCGACTGAATCCATGAGCTGATTTTATAATTGATCATGTTGCCGGACTGAATACCGTCGTCCTTTAAACCCGTCTTCTCCCGTTATTCGGGCACAAACTCAATGTAGCTGGAAAGTGCATTACCAAGGCGTTCTCCCGGTAACGAGATGGCGATAAGTGCGCCGTTGATGATATCATCTCCGACTACGGCATCCAACTGAAGCAGGTACGGACGGCGTTCAGCATCTTCGGTGCCGATCGATCCCTGAAAATGTCCGGAAATTCGCTTCCCGTCAAACCGGACATTGTCCAGCAGGGTTCGGGGCTGATTTTCAATCTTAAGGTGAATATCTCCGTTTTCCAGGAATTCCATTTCGGTGCGAAGTGTATCGGCATAGGTAATTATCTGACCTTCCCAGCGATCCGTTAGATTGTCGGGTAGCTCCGGAGTGCCTTCACCGGAACTTCTGCTTTGGGACTCGGCGGGATTATCCGCCCGATCGGGATAAAGCTCATGCAAGATCTGCCGGGCGATGCGGGCAGGAGCCGGATGCCGCATATTGGCCAGGACTGTAACTACGGTATTTTCTTCGGGGATCATGGTTAAAATAGTACTGACCCCGCCCATGCTTCCGGTATGCCAAACCTCGTGTAAACCTGCCTCGTGATCCCGGGATAGCCAACCCAGACCATAGGAACTTGAGCCACTATCGGAAGAGGGTTCTTTCATGATCTGCCGGCTTTGCTCACTCAGGATAGGCTGTTGATCCACAGGCAGGTCATCCGTGAAAAACATTCCGAAACGCAACAAATCCTTCACACTGCTGTATACGGCAGACGCCCCGCGGTGGTCAAAGTCGTAAAACGGGATGGGCTGGTGATCCGGTCCGTATCGAATAGCATGGTCGTTTTCAAGTCCGGGTTTGATTCCGACATAGGTACGGGATAACTCCAGCGGCTCGAAAACCTCCTGCTCCATAAACTCCGTGTAGGTCATTCCGGAAGCATTAGCGATAATTTCATCCAGTACCCCGTATCCGAAATTGGCATACTGATAATGCGCTCCCGGCTCGTACACTATAACACCGTAACGGTTGATCGATTCGGCCATGGAAGGACGTTCAAATTCTTCATCCTCATAAAAAAACTGATAATGCAGCGGCAGGCCCCCGGTGTGATCGAGCAGCATTCGTACGGTAACTTCATCCGCGTCATAAACCGGACTGTGGAGCTTAGCGCCGGTAAGGTATTCGTTAGCAGGAGCATCCAGATCGATTTCACCCCGTTCTGCCAATAGCTTGATGGCTGTGGCGGTAAATGGTTTGGAGATGGAAGCCGTTGAGTACATAGTGTTAGGGGTCGTTTCAACTCGTTCTTCCTGATCAGCCTGGCCGAACCCTTCCTGCCAGATGATCTCTCCGTCACGGGCTACACCCACGGCAAGGGAAGGGAGTTCTTCACTTGCTTTCAACTCTAACACGAGTTCACGCATTTCCTGCAACTCGTCCGGAACAGAAATTGCGTTTGTATTTTTGGAACACTGAACGGTTTGAGTAAAAGTGATCAACAATAAAGGGATGAGAAAAAACGAGCCTCGCGGATTCCGGAAAGCGGCGGGTACCATAAGCAGATGATTTGTGGTTTTTATTATTTCGATAATTTGCGAGGAGAAGGGGAGGATGTCAAGTTTTTTAGTTGGGGAGTAATACGGGACAGAACCTCCTGTTTGAAGGATAATCAAATTGTTGCAGGCCGTGCTTATATCTTACAGACACCAATTTAACAGAAGCCGGTACCCAGAGATTTAGTCCTCCAATAAATGCTGCAGCCGAGCAGCGAGGATCTGCGGGCGTTCAACTGTGATGATCACCGGCGATTTTCGGCGGTCGAGATTGAGCTGCACGGAGGCATCCTCCAGGGAAAGGGTCACGTCCAGAACACGGCTGAGCCGATAACTGCGGGTATCTTTACCGGCGATGATGATACGCTTGTCGGTAAGTACTACCTGACCCTCAATTTCAATATCGTAGCCGATATATTTGTGGCGGATGGTGTCAATCGTGCGGTAATCCTGCACCCGTTCGTTAAGCAGGCGTCCGGGCACGGCCATATAGCAGGTTTCATTTTTTTGCAGGGGAATCGGAGATTCCACCGGCTCCGGTTTATTCTGAATTTCAGCGCGAACTTCTCCCAGAATACGAATGGTTTCAAATTCGTCAGACAGATCGCTTTCATTAAGTTGCAGGGTTTTGGCTGTATCATACAAAAATCGCTCGTCCTCATCGGTCAGCTGATGATCGGCGGCCAATTCATCAAAGAAGATGCGGAAGCA
>SLQI01000315.1 GCA_007131535.1 Balneolales bacterium
AACTGGTGAACAGCAGCTGCATGCCGAGGCAGATACCGAGTACAGGAAGCTCGGTTTCCCGTAAAAACTGATCCAGCTTAACTTCCGTAAGTGCCGCCATGGCCGACTCAGCATGGCCGACACCGGGAAAAATGATCCCGTCGGCTTTGGCCAGTTCATCAGCGTCGGATGAGACGAAACAATCCACTTCCAGCCGCCGGCAGGCATTTTGAACCGAGGCCAGGTTTCCTGCTTTGTAATCAATTATGCCGATCATATTACAAACTGCCTTTAGAGCTGGGGAGAATGTTCATATACTGTTCATTACGGTCGCAGGCCTGGCGCAACACTCTGGCAAGGGCTTTAAACAACCCCTCGATCTTGTGATGATCATTATCTCCGTAAACTTTCATGTGCAGCGTTGCCTTCATGGACATCGCAAGCGAATGGAAAAAATGCCGGGCCATTTCGGTGGGAAAATCGCCAACGTATTCTCGTTGGAACTCAGCGTCAAAAACGAGATAAGGTCGCCCGGAAAGATCAATACTGACGGTAGCTTCTGTCTCATCCATCGGAACTACAAACCCGTAGCGACCAATGCCGCGCTTATTGCCAAGCGCCTTTACAAAAGCTTCGCCCAATGCCAGCGCGGTATCTTCAATCGTATGGTGTTCATCCACATGCAGGTCGCCGTCGCACGTAAGGTTGAGATCGAAAAAACCGTGTTTTGCGATTTGATCCAGCATGTGGTCAAAAAAGCCGAGTCCGGTTTTGATCCCACTTTCCCCGCTGCCATCGATATTTAGCTGCACCGATATATCGGTTTCGGAGGTGGTCCGTTTGATTTCGGAAAATCGGTGATTACGGGTGATGAAATCAGCAACCTCTCGCAACGATTCAAAAGTCTGCCGATGCTTGTCTTCATAATCGTAAACAAATCCGCCCGATTTCTCTCTGCGGATGACAGCATCGGCATCCTGCTCAGAAAAGTTGGCAAGGTCAATACCCTCCTGGCGAATCAGTATAGATTGCAGGTCGTTCAGCGCATCTTTGCGCAGGGCAATTTGGTGGCCGTAATCACTCAGCCTAAGCAGTGTGGCTATCCCGTATTTCGGGAGGATATAACTCGATTCACTCGGTTTCAGCGTTGATCGGTCAATCCAGATTTTCATTCGGTTAATTTCTTGAGTTCGGAGATCAGGCGATCATTTTCTGACCTGGCCCCTACGGTAATGCGCAGTGCCTGGTCGCATCCCGGCTGATCGCCCCGGTATCTGACAATAACGCCCCGGCCGGCCAATTCGTGGTAAATGGCCAGAGCATCATCAAAATGAACCAACAAAAAGTTCGCATCGCTCGGGCGTACCCGTTTCACTATGGACAGTTGCTGTAACTCGTTTGCCAGTCTTTCGCGTTCACGGTTTAATTCATTAATGAATGATCGGAGTTTTTCCGTTTGATCAAACGCTTTCAATGCCGTTGCTGCCGTCAGTTTATTGACGTTGTAGGGGGCCTTCATTCGTAACATATAGCCGATCAATTCTGCAGAGGCGATGGCCGCTCCGATTCGGATGCCGGCCAGCCCGAAAGCTTTGGAGAGCGTTTGCAGCACCACCAGATTCGGGTGATTTCGGATCTCCCCGCTCCATCCGGTCGAGTCACTGAAATCAATATAGGCCTCATCAACCACAACCAGACCATTGAAGTGGTTCAGTATCGGGTAGATGCGGTCAGGACTAAGCAGGTTGCCGGTCGGGTTGTTGGGCGAACACAGGAAAATAATTTTCGTCCGTTCATCAACCCCGCGGAGTATCTCATCGGATAGCGGCTGAAAGTCCGAATCAAGCTGCACTTCTTTTACCGCAACATCATTAACATCTGCGGCCACTTTATACATGCCGTACGTGGGCGGGGTGATCAAAATGTTATCACGGCCGGGGTGGCAGGTCATGCGGATCAGAAGGTCAATAGGTTCGTCGCTGCCAACCCCCAGGAAAACCTGATCCTTCTGAACTTCGCGATAATTTGCCCAGGCACTGCGAAGATCATCATGGAGCGGGTCCGGATAGCGATTCAACTGCTGATCGGATTCTACCACCGATCCGAGGCTGTTTTCATTGGCATCCAGCAAAATGCCTTCGCTGAAATCATCCCGGGCGCTCCGGTAGGGTTTCAGGTTCCGGATGTTGGGCCGGATGAATTCATCAACATTAAACGTGGAAACAGGCATTGACTTCAGTTAGTGTTTGCAATAAAAAATAGTGTCTCTAAGAAAGCGCCATCATCGGGTGGTTCGGGGTGCGTGTGTCAGGATTTCAGAGTGCAGAACGTCATTGCTTCTTCAGTTCCTCCAGACGCAGCGTAACCGCCCGTTTATGGGCTTCCAGCTCTTCTACTTCCGCCATGGTAGTAACCGTGGGGGCGATGTTGCGCAAGCCTTGTTCGGTCAGTTCCTGAACGGTCATAAACCGAAAGAAATCGGTCAGTGATACCCCGCTGTACATTCGGGCATAACCGTAGGTCGGCAGCGTATGGTTCGTACCGGATGCATAATCCCCTACACTTTCGGGCGTCCAGGGTCCGACAAAGACCGATCCTGCATGATGAACCTGCTCACATAACCCGGCTGCATTTTCGGTGTTGATAATCAAGTGCTCGGGGGCATAACGCTCGGAAAAATCCAGCGCCTGTTCGGCAGAGTCGGTCCGGATTATCAGGCTTTCGGCAAGCGCCCGGGCGGCGACATCCTTTCTGGGAAGGGTGTCCAATTGCTCATCAATAGCGTGTTGCAGAGCGTTATAGTCAAAATTCCCGATACCGACAAAAACCACCTGGCTGTCAGCGCCGTGTTCCGCCTGGGAAAGTAGGTCCGAGGCTACAAAGGCCGGATCAGCACTTTTATCCCCAATAACCAAAACTTCTGAGGGGCCGGCCGGGAGGTCGATATCTATCAGCGCATCGCTGTTGAGCAGCAGCATCTTGGCCGCCGTAACATATTGGTTTCCCGGACCGAATATCTTATCCACCTTGGGCACCGCCTCCGTTCCGTAAGCCATCGCTGCAATAGCTTGCGCGCCACCGGCCAGAACAATACGGGTTGCACCGACTTTGTGGGCGATATATTCAACTTCATCAGGTATTGTGCCGTCGGGAGCCGGCGGTGTAGCGATGACGATTTCCCGGCATCCGGCAATTTGCGCCGGGACCCCGAGCATCAAAGTGGTGGAAGGCAGAATGGCCGAGCCTCCCGGGATATACAGCCCCACACGCCCGATAGCTCTGGGTACCCGTTGACAAATGACACCCGGCATAGTCTCAACCTGAACCGGTACCGGATACTGCGCTTTGTGAAACCGCTGAATATTGGAGTAGGCTGTATCAAAAGCATTGGTTACCTCTTCGGATAGGTCGAGCTCTTCCGGAGATTTTACAGTGCGGGAGATTTCCTCGGGGGAGACCCCGTCAAAACGCTGCGTAAACTCCCGAAGCGCTTTATCTCCGTCATCCCGTACGCGATCGAGAATCGGGGCAACCTGGTCTGCTATACCCCGCAGATCTATAGCCGGGCGGCGCGCGAGGTCGTCCAGTTCGGACCCGGTGAGTTCGGAGTACGTATACGTTTTCATCAGGCGATCATATTTTCAATGGGCATGACGACTATACCGGTGGCTCCGGCTTCTTTGAGCTGTTCCATCACTTCCCAAAATTCATCCAGTGGGATGACTGAGTGGATGGCGATCATATTCTTATCGGCCAGGGGAAGAACGGTCGGGCTGTTCAAAGAGGGGATGATGGAAGTGATTTCTTCCAGGGCATCCTCCGGAGCATTCATCATGATGTAGCGGCTGCGTTCGGCTTTTTGCCGCCCTTCAATGCGAAGCAGAAATTTATCAATGAGCTCTTGCTTCTGCGGGTCAACCGGTTTTGCAGTTTGTATGAGCTGGCATTCGGAATAAAAGATCTGCTCCAGCTCTATCAGACCGTTGGCTTTTAACGTACCTCCGCTGGAAACCAGGTCGCAGATGGCATCGGCGACTTCGAGCGTCGGGGTGATTTCAACGGCGCCCGAAATTTCAACGATTTCAACCTCGACGCCTTTTTTATTGAAGAATTCGCGGGTGAGATTAGGATAGCTGGTGGCAATGCGCTTGCCTTTGAGGTCTTCGGCAGACCGGTATTCCGAGTTTTTGGGAACGGCAATCGAAAGCCGGCAGGTGCCGTAGTCCAGATCCCGAAGAACGTTAACATCGGCGCGTTTTTCTTCGGTAACGTTGGCCCCGACAAAGCCGAGTTCGCAAACGCCGTCCTGGACGTATTCGGGAATGTCATCATCCCGAATCAACAACAGTTCGACGTTAAAATTTCGGCTGGCAACCATCAGTCGGTTGCGGAAGCCGTCAAAGCGCAGGCCGATGTTTTCCAGCAGATTAATAGTGTCATCGGAAAGACGGCCGCTTTTTTGGACAGCAATACGTAATGAGTCTCCGTTATTCACGAGAAATAAAATTTTGATGGTAAGTTATATAGAAACAGTAAGCCGTAGAAAAGCAAAATAGAATATCACCCCATCACAGGGTGATGATGGTCTGCGTGATGAGCGCGGGTCAGTAGAAGAGCGTTATGGTATGTAAATATGATTGAAAGCACGCCTGAATGTACAAAATCCTTCAGATAATTGAAACGGGGCAGCCGGTTAAAAAGGTGCGTATTTTGGAAAGTTGAAGATGATATTTGCCGTGTCCTATGGCTATTGTTGAACCGCGGATTTACGCGGATTGAAACGGATTGTTTTTTGCGACGGATTCACACAGATACGCGCGGATTTTAGTGATGGGAGTGTGGGACTTTTGGGA
>SLQI01000115.1 GCA_007131535.1 Balneolales bacterium
CCGGTTGATACCGACCACACCTATCTTGCGGTTTCCATCAGTAACGAGAAACGGTTCGGTGAAGACGGCATTCATTACAAAGGCGGACTTGAAGTTTACCTGACGCCGGTTTTCGCATTAAGAATGGGAGTGATTTTCCAATCCTTCCAGGAGCAGTATACCCCTCGATTCGGGTTTGGTCTGGGACGAAGCGGGTTTAGATTTGATTATGCGCTTTCCCACAAAAACTACTTTAATGAGCACTATCACCAAGTAGGCATGTCGTTCCGGTTTTAATAACCCAGCTGCAATTCTGATATGCCCTCTTCATAAGCAGTGATAGATACGATTTTTCAGAATTTCAATGTGCTATAGGTTCTACCCTACGCAGGTTGAGCTCAAAAAAAAACGCAAAGGGGGGGTATACTCCCTTTGCGTTTTCGTTGGTCTCTCTCGTCGTCTCTCTCAAGCTTATCTCTCTCTTAAACTTCAGGCTTCATCGAAACCGGCTAACTTGTTGTGCAATGTTTTTCGGCTAACGCCGAGCATTCGTGCCGCCTCCGACTTATTATTTCCCACAAATGCGAGGGTTTTATTAATTAATTCAATTTCCGCTTGTTTCATTGTTGTTCCCAGAGGAAAACTAACTACATCATCATCAAAATGATCAGAACCGGAGGCGGCACTTTCGGATAGTTTACCATTACTTCCGGCGATACGTTCCGGCAAATCCGCTGCCTCTATCTCATTTTTTTGGCAAGTTACAATGGCGTATTCCATAACATTGCGCAATTCCCGTACATTCCCCGGCCAGTCGTAGGCCACCAGTTTTTCCACAGCATCATCGGCCAGACGAACGATCTTCCGGGAGTATTTTTTTTGGTAGTATTTCAGATAAATATCAGCCAGAAGAGGAATATCATCTTTTCTACGCCTGAGGGGCGGAATATCAAATTCTATTACTCCGAGCCTGTAGTATAGGTCTTCTCTGAAGTTACCCTCTTTCAGGGCGTCGGTTATATTTATATTTGTAGCGGATATAATTCGCACATTCACATTAATCTCTGATGCGCCTCCTAACCTGCGAAACGTGCCGGTTTCAACGGCCCTCAACAGCTTAACCTGGGTTTCCTGATTCATTTCTCCGATTTCATCAAGAAATAAAGTACCTCCGTCGGCCAGTTCAAAGCAGCCTTCTTTACGATTCATGGCTCCGGTAAAAGCGCCTTTTTCATGACCGAATAGTTCATTCTCTATTATATCTTTAGGAAGTGCTCCGCAATTTATAGCTACAAACGGCTTGCCGGCGCGCTCACTCTTATCATGAATCATTCTTGCCAGTACCTCTTTTCCACTCCCGCTTTCTCCGGTCAGTAAAACGGAAGCTTCCGACTGTGCCACAAGCTTACACTTATGGCACAAGCTATTCATAAACTCATTTTGGGTAAAGAAACTTGTAGATTCCTTTTCCTGTGACTTAGTTTTTTGTACACGTGGACCGGATGTGCGATACGGTACTCTTGCCATCGGCATTTCATCTGCATCCGTATTAATCATATCTTTCCTCTCAAGTGTTGTTATTATTATCCTCTAATAATTGATTCTTTACCATAAAGTCTGTCATCTCCTTGTTTGAAGTCAGATTCAGCTTCTTCATGATTCGGCTGCGATAGGTGTTAACCGTTCGTAAATCGACTTCAAGTTCCCGGGCAATGGCTCGCAGTGATTTGCCCCTGGCTATGCGGCTGATAACAGCTTTCTCTCTTTCAGATAACTTATCAAACGCTCCTTTTTTTTTAGAACATCCTGTTTAGTTTGTTTTACCTTGGAGGCAACATCATCAGGCAGATATGGGATAGTGCCCTCCACAACATCTGATATAGCCTGATTCAACTCGTTAGAGATATTGCCTCGTGTAACATATCCATCTAATCCTTGCTGAAGAGCGCGATTTACGCTGTGTGTATCATGTACCATATTGACTAATATCACTTTGGTGTCCGGATGTCTGGTTTTAAGGTGATTAATTTGCTTCAGCACCTTGTGTTCAATCCGAAAGTGAACCAATATGATGATATCCACGGTGTTCCGATTACAATATCGTTGCAGTTGATTCATTGACTTCGTTGCCAATACAACTTCGGCATTCTTTTCTCCCTGCTCCACAATCCGCTGTATTCCTTCCAATACAAGATTATGGGAAGCCAGGATCGCTATGGTGTAACGAGATTGCACGTGTTGGTTAATCCGTTTTACGTTTGGTTATCTCGCTTACTAATAAACGCATCTACAGTGTACTCATAAATAACTAACCCCTTGATACTGCTGTAGTAACACCAACTTAAGAACTGTATACGCAGAAACCACAAACTTGTAACAAAAACAACCACCCCGACATCACATCTCCTTGATTTACAGTATGATACAAATACCTAACAACCGGCTAATCTGTAAGACAACCAGGACAAATAAAAGACTATTTTAGCTTCTTTCTTAAAAACCCGGACAACCCTTAAACTGAAGTTTTTCTCCTGACAGGCTCTTGAGGACCTGCGTTTTTAATTAGTGCCTTTAAGAAAACAGTTTTTTTAAAAAAAATGCCAATATCTGGTGCAGTATAATCGGTAATTCAGGAATTCAGGTAATTGGGGTTAAAGTAACTAATGGAGCCAAACACCTAATTTTTCTTAATCTACTGATTTACCTTAATTACCTGTTGTTTCCAAATGGCATCATGAGTTTTCTTACAGACACTAATTTATTTCTGCCGGGCCCGGAACTACGTTAAAGCTTATACAATTCTACTGCCGTTCAGATACACATCATAGCTGATCTGTGCAGTCTTTTCCAACATCTTGGATACTGAGCAATACTTGGTAATCGATAGTTCGGCTGCTCTTTTTACCTTTGCTTCCGGCAATTCTCCCTCGATACGAAAAATCATCTTAATATCCGTAAAAACTTTAGGAGGGTCTTCTGCACGCTCCCCCTCCACTTCCACTTTAAGATCGCCAACTTCCAGCCTTTGCTTTTTCAGAATATCCAGAATATCAATACTGCTACACCCCGCAGCTGCCATTAAAACGGACTCCATCGGGCTAACTCCACTGGCATTCCCTCCGGCTTGCTCCGAAGCATCCATTTGAATTTTGTTGCCATCGGCATTTTCAGCCTCCATGGCTAAAGCGTTATCTGTGCGTTTAAGATTAATTTTCATACAATACTTTTTTAAGTTTCTGTTCGGGTGCTTGCCGGATTGCCGGTAATGCCTTGAAGATACATGAAATACTTATCTCTCGCGCAACACTTCTCCATTGCGGCTAACCTGCCAGATGGTATTTCTACGCCCGACTGCGTAAATGGGTGTAATCGGAAAACCTGCCGCTCTCAGGGCGCGACCGGTCCACACATTACATGTATACGGTAAGATATATTTGCCCCTTGAATGTATAAAAACCGCATCTCCATACAGACCTGAGCCGGCTGCTGCCAGTTTTGTTCCTTCATCCCCATCATTACGTTGCAGCCGATTATCTATAAACTCTACCATGTTCTCAACCCCCTCTTCACTCAGTGAAATTTTTATAACATCACTTCCGGGAAAACGGTCCTGAGGCGGTGAAGTAAAACCACTGATATGGATTACGGTTGAAGTCGGCCAAAAGCCGGCTTTCAAAGCGGGCCAGAAACCTGCGTCAGGATCCATAAAAAAATCCCGGTCACCCCATCCGAACTCATAATAGTTCCCCCCCGGATAGCCTTCAATAGAATCAGCATGCTCGAACCACACCTCACGCTCGATAACTACACCGGTATGCCAGCCATGCCCTGTGACATAAATCGTGACGGGGCGGTCTTCTTCATCAGGTGGGTACAGGTCAGGGTTAGCCCTGAGACATCCGCCAAGGATAATTACCGCTACCCAAAATGCTAAAAGATTAAGCCTATTTATCTCAGGTAAACCGGGCACTGACCTCAATTTGTTGGAGCCGGTCCGTGTTAGTTACCGGACCGGCCGCCATGTATAAAGTTTTTTACTGAACGTCCACGACTTCAATTTCAAAAACCAGATCTTCACCGGCTAATGGGTGGTTGGCATCCAGCGTGATCTCTTCATCTGTCAACTCGGTGATCACCACCGGAATATTGTTTCCGTCTTTGTGCTGCAACTGAAGCTGCTGGCCTATTTCCGGTGTGATATCTTCAGGCAAACGGTTGCGCTCAAATTTTACAATCAAATCATCTTTGGGCTCACCATAAGCCTGATCCGAAGAAATGGTAACCGTATTGGTGTCACCGGCTTTCATTCCTTCAACGGCTTCTTCAAAACCCGGAATTAGTTGGCCTTCACCAAGTTTAAACTCCAACGGATCTTTCCCTTCCGAACTATCGAAAATTGTACCGTCGGACTTTTTCTTACCTGTATAATGAACCTTTACGGTATTTCCTTTTTTTGCTTCAGACAATATTACATTCCTTTCTTTTGATGGATTGGTCTCCTATAGTAACTTAAAGCCTTCTTCAGAATTGTACGGTTTAGTGTAATCGGTTTGTTCCGGAAACACAACATTCAAATTGCCAAAAGCTACTTAGTGTCAGTAAGAGAACGCCAATATCTTCGTTCCGCTCACCTCAAAAATGCTCATGTACGCTCTGTACACTGCGCATTTTGGGAGCTTCGCGCGCCTTGATCTTAGCGTTTTCTTACAGACACTACTTAGCCTGAATTATTCATAAACCTGATTTCACCTGACCAATCCATTGCTTTGAAGCTGAAGTTGTTTTCAACAATGGATAGGTTTGGCCAAAATTATACAAATTTTTCGACTTCCTTA
>SLQI01000154.1 GCA_007131535.1 Balneolales bacterium
CGGCCGACCCCATTTCCTGGAAATCAACCCCCTGCCGACATTTGCCGTGGACAGCCATTTCGCCACATTTTCCGAAATGGAAGGCATTGACTATCCCCAATTCCTGGCCGATATGCTTCAGGAAATAATAAGTGACGAATTGCCTTCCGAGGTAAACCGACCCATAACTACACCTTTCTCATACCCTTGAGTGAACACCAAATCACAACTCAAAACAGGTTTTCCCAACCTTTCAATGCCGGCAGACAAAACTGGAAGTGGCAGTTAAAAAACCGGCTTCAATCAATAGAAGATCTGGAGCAGTGGATCAATCTGACGGATAATGAACGCGAAGGGATTCGAAAAACCGGAGACCTGTTCCGGCTTCAGATCACCCCCTATTACGCTTCGCTGATGGACCCGGATGATCCGCAGTGCCCGGTACGCCGACAGGTTGTACCCACGCTGGATGAACTGGAAGATGATTTTGATATCCATGATCTCGACCCGCTGGAGGAACAGGCGCACAGTCCGGTCAAAAATCTGGTACACAACTACCGCGACCGCGTCGCTTTTTGTGTGGTGAATCGCTGCGCCTCCTATTGCCGCTACTGCCTTCGTAAGCGGATGGTGGATGATCAAGAGCACACTATGAACCGCATGGAGGTAAAAGCCGGGATTGAATATATCCGATCCCGAACGGAAATCCGGGATGTGCTACTAACCGGGGGCGACCCACTGCTGTTAAGCGACAGCCAGCTTGAGTGGATTGTCACCGAACTGCGTAGCATACCTCATGTAGAGCTTATCCGGATCGGCTCGCGCTTTCCGGTTTTTAATCCATACCGCATTACCGATGAGCTATGCCGTCTGCTGGAGGCCAACCATCCGGTTTGGTTCAATACCCATTTTAATCATATCAACGAAATTACCGAAGATGCCGCCCTGGCTATGGACCGGTTGAGCAAAGCCGGGGTACCGATTGGCAATCAAACGGTGCTGCTCAAAGGAATCAACAACACAGCCGAGGCACTGGGGGATTTGTTTCGTGAGCTGGTTCGCATCCGGGTCCGGCCCTATTACCTGTATCAAGCTAACCTGATCGGCGGCACCCGGCATTTCCGCACAAGTATCGAAGAGGGGATGGAACTGATGAAGGCACTAAGAGGACGAATTTCCGGCTTTGCCATCCCCGATTATGTACTCGATACCCCTCACGGCAAAGTACCGCTTAATCCCAATGGCTTCGTTAAACGGGATGGTGACCACGTAACCGTCAGAGCTTACGGCGGCGAGCTGTGGGATGAGTATAACCCCCAAAAATAACAAAGCCGATATACAAAGCCGGCTGTCCGGCGCAGCCGGGCTGTCGGCATGCCCACCAACGGCTAACTGCCAGACGCAAAACACCAGCTAACATTTGAAAACTTTAACAAAGCCGGCTGTCCGATGCAATCGGGCTGTCGGCATGCCTGCCAACGGCTAACTGCCAGACTCGAGACGTTAGCTAACATCTTAAAACTTTGGCCAGGCCGACAGCCCGGCTGCGCCGGACAGCCGGCTAATTGTTTGGCTTTTTGCCGGAAATAAAAAAAGCCCCGGAGTATCAGTCCGAGGCTTTATAGAGATGAGATAGATGTATAGAAAACTTAATTTTCATTTCGGTTAAAACCTTCAAACTGCTTGAGTGTCCGGTTCACCTCATCATCGGTTTGCTTCAGCGACTTGAGCAGTGCTTCCACTTCAGCGTTCATATTTTCCCGGACTGACTCAAAGTTTTCTTTAATTTCGGCAAGCCGGTTTTCCAGTTTTTCAGTTTCCTCGGTGCTGAGATTGTTGAGTTCATCCAGTTTTCCTGTAACCGAGGTTACCGACGCTTTAAAGCTATCGGCCATATCGGAAGTGGTATCAGCATCAAATGCATCCACAACGGATTTAAAAGACTGCGCCAGGGATTCCAGCTGAACATTTTCAAGTTCGGATTTTATCCGGTCCACCTCAGAGGTTACACCTTCAGCCTTTTCTGATATTTGCTGCAGTGTCGACTTGGTTTCTTCGACCACATCCTGAAGAGCTGTGTTAACTTTTTCTCTCAGCTCGCTTTCAAGCTCATCAGAGAGTTTAACCTGTACGCCCTCTTCTGCTTCGACCTCTTCAATTCCTGCCGGAACCGGCTGTGAACCCATCACCGCAAAAAAAACGGTAGCTCCGACAAATCCTAACAACATCAAGACGGCACCGACGGCCTCAAGCTCAAGTCCCAACGCGGGTCCCCCCTGTACAAGACCCAGGCCAATGAGACCAACTCCCATCAGCACAAAAGCAAGCATTCGAGGGGTTGACTTCTCGAATCGTGTAATCTGTTGCTTCATGTCAACACCATATATAGTTAAAACTTAAAAGGGATTAGGATCACTTACGCTGTGATTACTAAGGCGTCAATATAAACTATGCCTCTTTAATATCACAAATTTATTTTCAGGCCATTCCCGGTTTTTGCTACAAAGAATCCAATACTGCTTTCTGCAAAGCAGATTACCACAATATTACGCATACAGCCGGCATTCCGGCTCACTTCAACCGCACAAATAAACAAATTACTTTTGGCGTGGATTTGATTGCTTATGATGAGTCGTTCTGCAACAACTTCTTGAGCTCACTCAACATCAGCAGCGACTCTACCGGAGTCATGCGGTTGGGATCGCAGCTTTCCAGTTTATTTTTCACCGTTTCCAGATTGGGATCCATTTCCGATTGAAACAGGGAGAGCTGCGGAACCGGCTGCTGTTCTTCAAGATTTTGCATGGTTTGAGATGCCGCTTTCTTTTTGGCACCGGCCCCCTCCTTCATCGTGCCGTTGGAATTGGTGAGATCCAGACTGTGGGATTCCAGATTATCCAGAATTTCCCTTGCTCTGTTTATCACCAGCGAAGGTAAACCGGCCATGGAAGCTACCTGTATACCGTAGCTATGATCGGCGCCTCCTTTTACCAGCTTTCGCAAAAATATCACCTTGCCGTTGTGCTCTTTCACCTGGACATTGTAATTGGCTATCCGCTCGTATTTAGCCTCCAGCTCATTCAACTCATGATAGTGGGTTGCGAACAGCGTTTTAGCCGCCACCGACTTCTGGTTGTGCAGATACTCGGCCAGTGCCCAGGCTATACTCAACCCGTCGAACGTACTTGTACCGCGCCCGACTTCATCAAGCAGAATCAATGATTTCGGAGTGGCGTTGTTCAGAATGTTGGCGGCCTCATTCATCTCCACCAGAAACGTACTCTCCCCGGCGGCGAGATTGTCGCTGGCACCGACCCGGGTAAATATCTTATCCACCATGCTGATTTCCGCCTCATCCGCCGGAATAAAGCTTCCCACTTGCGCCAGCAGAACCATCAGGCCGACCTGACGCAGAATTAAACTTTTACCGGCCATGTTCGGGCCGGTGATGATCATAATCTGCTGCTGATCATTATCCAGATACACGTCATTCGGAATAAACGGCTCACCCTGTGGCATCGAGCGTTCCACCACCGGGTGACGACCGGATTTTATGTTGATCGATTGTCCGTCGGTCACCGTTGGCTTGGAATAATTGTAACGCCAGGCTACTTCGGCCAGGCTCTGCAAACAGTCCAGTCGGGCTATTGCCGCCGCATTCAACTGGATATCTTCGGCAAACTCGGCTACATAGTTGAGCAGCTCCCGGAAAATTTCATACTCAAGCGTCTGCATGCGCTCTTCAGCTGAGAGAATCTTTTCCTCCACCTCCTTGAGTTCCGGAGTGATGTAGCGCTCGGCATTAACCAGCGTCTGCTTGCGGATGAAATGATCCGGCACTTTATCTTTGTGGGTGTTGGTCACCTCTATGTAATAGCCGAATACCTTGTTGTATCCGAGCTTCAATGAGTTGATCCCGGTTTCATCCACCAGTTGTTTCTGGATGCTGGTGATGTAGTCCTTTCCGTTTCGGGCGATATCGCGGATTTCAGCAAGCTCCCCGGAATATTCCGCCCGGATGATCCCCCCTTCCCGGATGCTTGCCGGCGGGTCATCCACAATCGCCTTATTAATCCGCTCCTGCAGGTCCACCAGACTCTTCAGCTCTTCGTTAATTTTGCTGATCAGCAGATCTTCCTGGTTGGCGATCTGCATCTTGATGCGCGGAATCTGAGCTAACGACAATGCCAGCTGGCGAACATCACGTGCATTAGCTCTTCCCACACAGATGCGTGAAATCAATCGCTCAATATCGCCGACCTGATCCAGTTCTTCCCGCAGGCTTGCTCTGAGCTCGTGATCAAGATGCAGCACTTCTACTGCGTTTACCCGCTCGCGTATCGGCCGCAGATTGGTCAGCGGCTGCATCACCCATTTCCGAAGCATCCGTCCGCCCATAGCTGTACAAGTTTCATCCAAAATGGAGATCAACGTACCTTCAGCATTACCTTCCTGCAGGTTGGTGGTCAGCTCCAGATTGCGCTTAGTCGCCTCATCCAGCATCATATAATCCGCGTTCTGGTAGGCATAGAGCCGGCGCAGCTGTCCCAGCGACTTTTTCTGATTTTCTTTCACATAATGCAGCAGGGCCCCTGCGGCAACGTGGGCGATTTCAAGATGATCCACCCCGAACCCTTTCAGCGAATGGGTGTTGAAGTGTTCGGTCAGCAGCTCATATCCGAAACTGCCTTCATACAGCCACTCCTCCTGGAAAGTGATGACAAAGTCATCGAGCACTTCCAGGGATTCGGAAGATTTTAATTTCTGGTTGACCAGCACTTCGGAAGGCATGAGGGAATGCAGAAAACCGCTGAGTTC